>NZ_JBANSO010000022.1:0-80914 GCF_037070225.1 Vreelandella indica | reverse complement strand
ATTCAGCGTTAAACTTGGTCATGACCTGCCCTCCTCAAAGTGGCTCTGCTGTTGATGGATCAGTCCGTCCCCAACAATAACCCACGATCGTTGAGGACGGGCAGGTCAAAACATCATGTCTGGCAGGGTTAGCCTGTGGAGCGACCGGAGCGGGGATAGCGGCCTAGCCGCTATCTAGTGAAGGCGTGTTGAAGCAGGAAGGTTCTGGGGCGACCCAAGAACCCTCGCCGATAGCGCGAAGCGCGGCAGGCGGGGAGTGTCAGATTTGTTCACTTTGTTATAACCCAACAATAGCCATAATGGCGCATAATAGCGGCTGATTTAGTAAAATTAAGAACATCTAATTTTCGGAGCATTAATGCGCAATAACCAGCCTGTGTCCCAACGTGAATACGTCCTGAGCGAAGAAACGGTGCTCATTTCCCGTTCGGACTTAAAAGGGAATGTCACCTACGCGAACCCTACGTTTGTTGAGGTCAGTGGCTATAGCCGTGAAGAGCTAATCGGCGCTCCGCATAATCTACTTCGTCACCCCGATATGCCAGAAGCGGCTTATGCGGATTTCTGGAAAACGATTCAAGCCGGAGAAACCTGGCAAGGCGTGGTCAAAAACCGCCGCAAAAATGGCGATCACTATTGGGTACATGCCACCGTGGCGCCACTACGGGACGGTGAACGCATTGCAGGCTATACCTCCGTTCGCCGCAAAGCCTCTGCCAACGCAGTGGCCAGGGCGGAAAAGGTTTACGCTGAAATTCGTGAAAAGGGCAAGTCCCGCCACTATAAGCTCGCCCAGGGCGCGCTACGTCGCAAAGGCTTAACCGGCATACTGACCCGGTTCCAGCTCACCAGCCTGAAAGCCAAGCTCACCAGCATGGTGGTGGCTTCGCTACTGCTTATAAGCCTTGCAGGAGGCATGGGGGTTTACGCCCTGGTGATGTCCGGTGAGCGTCTGGAAACACTCAACCGCTCTGGGCTGGGTGAAGTAGCTACCCTACAGCACATCGAACGCTATATTGGGCAAACGGTCGAGACGCTGGAGCCGGTCGTACGTAATCCACGCCAAGCGGATCTTGACGCCATTAACGCTGAAATTGGCGAATATACCCGCTCATTGAATACGCTATGGCTTGATTACAATGTCGATGAGGTGGCTGAGATTGAAGCAAACCAAGCATTCGATAGTGCGCTGACCACATGGGACGCCGGTGTGGAAAACACCCTGGTCGCTATTCAAGAAGGCAACGGGTTTGCGGCCTTTGAAGCTTTTAACGACATAGTGGTACCGACGACGGAATCACTGCGTGAGCTAAACAGCACCTTGGTCGAGCAAGTGCGCGCCGATGCTGAAGCGTTGGTCTCTCAGGCGCAAAGCGGACGCCAACAGATGCTGGTAGCCCAGCTGACATTACTGGCCATTGGTTTTCTGGTCATGATTGGCCTGAGCGCGATGATACTGAAATCCGTGTTGCGCAGTTTATCGGGCGCGCGCTATATCACTTTTCAAACCGCCGCTGGCAATCTGGCTGCTCGAGGGCATCATCAAACCAACGATGAGTTGGGCGAGTTACTTTATTCGTTGGATACCATGCGTTTTAGCTTATCGAGCATTGTGGGTGATGTGGAAAGTCGCGTTTCGGTCGTCACCCCGGCAATCCAACAGATCGCCGCTGAAAATGAAGAGCTCTCGTCGCGTACGGAGCAACAGGCATCGTCACTGCAGCAAACCGCTTCGAGTATGGAAGAGATGACCTCGACGGTTCAGCAGAATACCGAGAATGCCCGCCAAGCAACCGAACTGGCGGTACAGAACGCTGCTAGCACCAAAGATACCGGCCAGCAAATGCAGCAACTGGTGGAGCGCATGCAGCGTATTGCCCAGAGCGCTGAAAAAATGACCGAAATGATTAGCGTCATCGATGGCATTGCCTTCCAAACCAATATTCTGGCACTCAATGCCTCGGTTGAGGCCGCTCGTGCCGGTGAGCATGGCCGCGGCTTTGCCGTAGTCGCCAGCGAAGTGCGTAATCTGGCTGGGCGGAGCGCGGATGCTGCCCAGGAAATCCGCAAGATGATTGACAGCACGACGCAAGAAGTAAGCGGGGGCCGCAGTGCCGTCGAGCAGGCGGAGCGGGCGATTGAAGAGGTGTCTCAGCAGGTTAGTCGGGTCAGTGAACTGATGGCCGCGATCAGTACCGCCTCCACCGAACAGAGCAGTGGGATCGGCCAAATAAACACGGCGATTGCTGAAATGGACCATGTGACTCAGCAGAATGCCTCTAAAGTTCAGACGATTGCGGCATCAGCCGACAATTTCTCCCTTGAGGCTCATGAGCTTGCCAACGTGGTGGACGCATTCCGTTTGGAAGGTGCCCAGGATGAGAACATCAACGAGGCGCGGGCGAAGTTGCAGCGTGCAACCCATGCATTAAACAAAGCAACCCGCGGTTTGCCAGCTCCTTCCCAGCGACGTCCCCAATCCCTTTCAACACAACCCCATGCCGATCAGTGGGAAACGTTCTAGTAGGCGGTATAAAGAATGCTAGGTCGCTGATTTTCATCATTTCGTTTAATACCATGCCACCCTAAGCGGTGGCATGTTTTATGCATTACTCCTAATTGAAATGGCCCAGCCAGCAAATGATCCAGTCTAGGGAACTCTGCTGAGTCTAATGGCATTACCAGCCTTCAATAAAAAGTAGGGGTTCTAAATGCGCAGTGCTAAACAGGCAACATCGACGCAGGCAACATCCGGCTTATACGAGTTAGCCGATGACGAAGTGCTGATCTCACGTTCGGATCTACAGGGCAGAATCACCTACGCCAACCAAACCTTTGTGGAAGTGAGCGGCTACTCGTTAGAAGCGTTAATGGGCGAACCCCATAGCCTGTTCCGCCACCCAAGCATGCCCAAAGCTGTTTTTCAGAATTTGTGGGAAACCATTGAGGCGGGAAAAACCTGGCAAGGACTGATTAAAAATCGTCGCCAAAGCGGAGAGGCGTATTGGATGCATACCACCATCGCGCCGCTACTCGATGGTGAGCGCGTAGTGGGCTATACCTCTATCCGGCGCAAAGCCGACGCTAAGGCCATTGCCCAGGCAGAGCGCGTTTACGCTGCGATGCAAGAGGGCAAAACACGCGGCTTTACGCTCCATTATGGTGCAGTGCGCCGCACTGGCGTGCGCGGTTGGGTAAAGCGTTTTAGTTTCAATAGCATGCAGGCCAAACTGATAGGCATGGTGCTGGCTGCGATTGTTTTGCTGCTGGTGGCCGGGGCTGCGGGCGTTTACGGCTTGACCAGTTCCGCGGAACGGTTGCGCACGCTCAATCAAACAGGGCTTGAAGGTATTACCGACCTTCAGCAAATTGACCAGCGTGTTAGTCAAGCGATCCAAGCACTTGAACCTGCCGTACGTAATCCCCGCCGTGCAGACCTGGATGTGCTAGAAACGCAATTAGCCACCATGAGTACCGATATTGAACAATCCTGGCAAGGCTACACTGCGCTGCGAGAAACAGGGAGCGTGCAGGAAGGGCTCACGGCACACCTCGCCACTTTTATGGAAAGTGCTGATGTCACTCTGACCGCTATCCGGGATGGCAATGGGTTTGCTGCGTTTGAGGCCTTTAACGATACCGTCCAACCGACCTCTGAAAGCATTAGCGCCACGGTCAATTTGCTGGTGGATCAAGAGCGAACAGCGGCCCAAACGCTGATGGGAAATGCTGAACAACAGCAACAAGTACTGCTATACGGCCAGTTAGGCGTACTACTGCTCGGTATTGTGTTGATGGTCGGGCTGAGCATGGCGGTGCTTAAATCGTTGATTAAATCACTCAATGAAGCGCGCAGAGTAACGTTCCAGATTGCTGCGGGTAACCTGGCCAACCGTGTCACCCTAAAGCGCAATGATGAACTAGGTGAGCTGTTGAGTTCGCTGGAAACCATGCGTGCAAGCCTATCCGGGCTGATTACTGAAGTGGGCAATAAGGTTGATGTCGTCACACCTGCTTCTGAACATATTAAACAGCAGAATGAAGACCTGGCGTCACGCACCGAGCAGCAGGCGTCTTCGCTGCAGCAAACGGCTTCCAGCATGGACCAAATGACGGCGACTGTGCAGCAAAATAGCGAAAACGCCCGCGAGGCCAATCAGCTAGCCATGCAAAATGCTACCACTAGCCGTGAGACCGGCGAGCGTATGCAGGCGCTTGTCGAGCGGATGGAGCGTATTGCCGCCAGTGCCGATAAAATGACCGACATCATTAGCGTGATTGATGGTATCGCCTTCCAAACCAATATTCTGGCGTTGAATGCTTCGGTGGAAGCTGCACGCGCAGGTGAGCAGGGGCGTGGCTTCGCCGTGGTGGCCAATGAAGTGCGTAATTTGGCGGGGCGCAGTGCCGATGCCGCTGGGGAAATTCGCCGCTTAATCGACTCTTCCTCCCAGGAAATCAGCGGTGGTGCCCAGGCGGTGAAAGAGGCTGAAGCGGCTATTGATCAGGTCGTGACTCAAGTAATGAAAGTCAGCGATATCATGGAAGAGATCAGCTCCGCATCTGATGAGCAGAGCAGCGGTATCGCCCAAATCAATACTGCTGTCTCCGAGATGGATCATGTCACCCAGCAGAACGCTTCCAAGGTACAGTCAATTTCCAGCGCCGCTCAGGACCTCACCCGCGAAGCATTAAGCCTCGCGAACGTCATCGCCGCCTTCCGGTTAGAGGGCGCGGCAGAAGAGAGCAGCGAAACCGCTCGCGAGCGTATGCTTAAGCAAGTAGGCTTTCAGCCAACACTTCCCTTAGCTGCCGCATCCCCTCAGGGGCACTTGCCCCAACGCACCGCTGCCCCTCAGCCAGCCGAAGAGGCGTGGGAAACGTTCTAATGAATTAGCGCCATGGAAGGCGCTTTTCTCTCTACTTCGAGCCTCTACATCTAGCCTCTGTATCTAGTCGCTGCATCTAGTCTCTGCGTGGCGCTCATGCCACAATCGAAGGCCGTTGATTATTCAGACATCCTAGCCTACGGCCTTTTATGTTGTGGGCGAATAAAAAAAGAGCATTGTCTTTAAGCTTTTATCCAAGAAAGCTTTTGCGATGGTTATTAAAAGATAGATATTAAGAGAGTAGAGGACGCCATGCCAGAGTATCGCTCACGTACCACCACCGCTGGTCGTAATATGGCCGGTGCACGCGCCCTGTGGCGCGCCACCGGTATGCAGGACGGTGACTTTCAAAAGCCGATTATTGCCGTCGCCAACTCCTTCACCCAGTTTGTGCCGGGCCATGTTCACTTAAAGGACATGGGCCAGCTAGTGGCGCGGGAGATTGAGAAAGCGGGCGGCGTAGCGAAAGAGTTCAACACCATTGCGGTGGATGACGGCATCGCCATGGGTCACGACGGCATGCTCTATTCGTTGCCTAGCCGTGACTTGATTGCCGACAGCGTCGAGTACATGTGCAACGCCCACTGTGCCGATGCGCTGGTATGTATCTCCAACTGCGACAAAATTACCCCTGGGATGCTGATGGCCGCGTTGCGCCTGAATATTCCGGTTATCTTTGTCTCTGGTGGCCCCATGGAGGCGGGTAAAACCAAGCTGCTTAACCATGGCCTTGATTTAGTAGACGCCATGGTAATGGCCGCCGATGACAGCGTTGATGACGAAACCCTCGCCGAAGTCGAGCGCAGCGCGTGCCCCACCTGCGGCAGCTGTTCAGGAATGTTCACCGCCAACTCGATGAACTGTCTGACCGAGGCGCTAGGCTTGGCTTTGCCTGGTAACGGAACCGTGCTGGCCACCCACTCAGATCGTCGTCGCCTGTTTGAAACCGCCGGTCACCGCATTGTTGAGCTGGCCAAACGCTATTACGAAGGCGATGAAGCGCACCTGCTGCCCCGTGCCATTGCTTCCAAAGCAGCGTTCAAAAACGCCATGACGCTGGATATCGCCATGGGGGGCTCTACTAACACCATTCTGCACTTCCTGGCTGCTGCCCAGGAAGCCGAGGTGGACTTCACCATGGCGGATATCGACCGCCTCTCCCGTGAAGTGCCCCAGCTCTGCAAAGTGGCGCCCAACACTCAGAAATACCATATCGAAGACGTCCATCGTGCGGGCGGTATCATGGCGATTCTCGGTGAGCTGGACCGTGCACACGTACTGGATACCTCGGTGCCCACCGTGTATGGCGACAGCCTCAAGGCCGCGCTGGATGAGTGGGACATTATGCGTTCGCCCAGCGCCGAAGTAGTTGAGTTCTTTAAAGCCGGGCCGGGCGGTATTCCCACACAGACCGCCTTTTCCCAAAGCGCCCGCTGGCCGAGCCTCGACGGCGACCGCGCCACGGGCTGTATCCGCGACCTGGAACACGCCTTCTCCCAGCAGGGTGGCTTGGCCGTGCTGTATGGCAATATCGCGCTGGATGGTTGCGTGGTGAAAACCGCCGGGGTCGACGAATCAATCCTGGTATTCGAAGGCCCCGCGCATGTGGTCGAGTCCCAGGATCAGGCGGTTGCCGATGTATTGGCGGATAAGGTCAAAGCGGGCGATGTCGTCGTGATCCGCTATGAAGGCCCCAAAGGTGGCCCCGGCATGCAAGAGATGCTTTATCCCACTTCGTATCTCAAGTCTAAAGGGTTAGGAAAAGCCTGCGCGCTGCTCACCGATGGTCGCTTTTCGGGCGGCACCTCTGGGCTTTCGATTGGTCATGTGTCGCCGGAAGCCGCAGCTGGGGGCGCCATTGGCTTAATTGAGCAGGGCGATATCATCCGTATAGATATTCCTAACCGGACGATCAACGTCAACCTGAGCGATGCGGAGCTGGCGGCTCGCCGCGAGGCGATGGAGGCAAAAGGCGCTACCGCCTGGAAGCCCGTTGAACAGCGCCCCCGCAAGATTACCCCAGCGCTGAAAGCCTATGCGCTATTGGCCACATCTGCCGACAAAGGGGCCGTTCGAGACCTAAGCAAGCTGGATTGATAGGGCACTAAGCTCGGCAATCATCAGTCGCAGTCACAACATTGAAGGAATCAAATGAAGGCAATTATTAACGTTGGATTAGTCGGCTACGGATTTGCGAGCCAAACCTTCCACGCACCGCTTATTCAGGCCACGGAGGGCCTGGATTTGGTAGCGGTATCCTCAAGCGATGCTGCTAAGGTGCAGGCGTCACTTCCTAACGTAGAGGTAGAGGCCCAGGCGTTGGCGCTTTGCAAGCGCAGTGATATTGATTTGATTGTTATTCCGACACCCAACGACACGCATTTTTCGCTCGCGAAAGCGGCGCTGTCGGCGGGCAAGCACGTGGTGGTCGATAAGCCATTCACGGTCACGCTGTCGGAAGGAAAGTTGCTCAAAAAGTTGGCGGATGAAAAAGAGTGTCTTTTGTCGGTATTTCATAACCGCCGTTGGGATAGCGATTTCTTAACCGTTAAAGCGTTGCTTGAAGCGGGGACGCTAGGGCGTGTGGTGAATTTTGAATCACATTTTGACCGCTTCCGCCCGGAAGTGCGTGATCGCTGGCGCGAGAAATCGACCCCCGGAGGTGGCATCTGGTACGACTTGGGCCCGCACCTGTTGGACCAAGCCTGTGAATTGTTTGGCATGCCTCAGGCAATCTTGCTGGAACTAGACGCACTACGTGACCGTGCCCAGGCCGACGATGACTTCCTGGCGCTGCTCGATTACGAAGGCTTTCGCGTTACCTTGGCCGCTGGCACATTAATTGCCGATCCAACCCCGCGTTTTCGGATTCATGGCACCCAAGGCAGCTTCGTTAAGTACGGCCTGGATCCCCAGGAGGGTAGGCTGAAAGCAGGCGAAGTGCCCGCACCGCAGTGGGGCGAGGATAGCCAACATGGCACGTTAACGCTGCGCGAAGGAGAGGGTGAAAACGCGCCGCTGGTGCGCCGTGAACTTCCGACGCTGCCGGGCGATTACTTAGCTTACTACCAGGGTATTACTGCTGCTATTCGTAATAAAGCGCCGCTACCGGTAAGCGTCGACGACGCCCTGCGTTCGATGGCTCTGCTGGAAGCGGGGTTGGACAGCCACCGCCAGCGGCGCTGGATTACATTGAAAAATCATCTTTAAATAAGTAAGAGATAACGATCGCGAGCTAAAGCTGCCACCATTAGTGCTACTGAGTCGTCTGGTAGCTTGTTATGGGATGTTGGCCGCTTCCGCAGTAGTTCAGGAATTCGGTGAAATGTGTACTTTTTGCTTTGACAGGCTGATGCTGAGAGCACTGCGAGAGTTGGTTTTGGGCTTATTGAGGAAGGGGATGACGTGCCGATAGAACCTGGTGAATATCCAATAATCGAGCCCAAAACAGCGTTAGGACGTGCACTCGTTGAGTTTTTCCATGTGCTTGAGTCTGTGTATGCAAGTGGCGAAAAAGGCATTTTTCAAGTGATTGTATTTGGAGGCTGCGCGGTTCACATTCATTCTCGAGCACGGGGTAGCGCGGATATAGACGCCGAAGTCGCATCTCATGGCTTGGCCAGAAAATCCGATATTGTTGCGCTTCTGGACGAAGACACCTATGTGTTCACTGATGAAGATGGCGTAGTACAAATACTAGAGCTAGATGCTAGTTTCAATGCGACGCTGGCCCCTTTACACGAAGATTACGAAGATCGCATCATTCGGTTAGTGACACAAAGCAATATCCCCAACGTAGAAGTCTACGTTGCGAGTGCGCTTGATGTAGCAATTACCAAGCTTGGTCGCTTTGGTGACCGTGATCAAAGCGATATCCAAACGTTGCTACAGCTTCCTTATATAGACATCGAAGAATTTGAACGGTTAGCCCGAGAAGCAATCAGCTACTATGTGGGGGACGAAACTCGCATTTTGGGAAACCTAAAAGTGATGCTAGATGATTATTATCGTAACGAGGACTAGTTATGGAAGCTTCTGTTAAACGCAAGCTGCTATATCGAGTGGGGGCTCATTCTCTTGAAATCGCAGTCGATGACGTCAAGCAACTTGCAGATTCCATCTGGTATAAAGGTTATCGGCCAACGTGGGCTGAGCTCGAAATACTTCGTTTAGAAATGCCTTGTGAGGCATTTCAGCGTTCGCTTTGTGTGCTTGAATTGCTAAGCCAGTACCCTGTCTGCCGTCGAGATACCGCACAGCATCTACAACGATTGACCCGTCAATATCATCATCAGTTGATTGGGCACGACAATGTCCTTCCCCAAGGCAGATATTCTCCTAGCAAGCGATGGGGGCTGACTGATACCACCATTTCACTTCGCAAGGCACTGTTACCTCTACAAACACGGATCTACGCTGATTCTAAAAAGCATCGGCATGGTCTAAGCGCTTGACGGGGGTAGAGCCAATGAGTGCCTCAAAGCAAATCCGTCGCATTATTGCGCTTCTCTTCGCGCAGCCTGTCTCGCGCAATGTAAAGCGCGGCAATCGCACGGGCTTCGTGAAAATCCTCGCGCAATAGCAGTGAAGGAAGCTCCTCAATGGCGTGAGTTTCCACAATCAATGGCTCGGGTTCATCCCCTGGCAGTCGCTTGGGGTAAAGGTCGGTGGCAAGCAGCACCTGCATGCGATGGCGCATATAGTTCGGCGCCAGGGAAAGCTCAACCAGCGGCTCGATGCGGTGCGCACCCACGCCACACTCCTCCATCAGCTCGCGATTGGCCGCGGTGATAATATCTTCACCGGGGTCGACCAGCCCTTTTGGCAAGGTGAGCACATAATCTTCAAACCCGGCGGCGTATTCGCGAATCAGCAGCACATGCTCCGGGTCAGGCATTGCTACCATCATCACCGCGCCTCGGTCCGCGCCGGTTAAACGTTCAAATTGGCGCTCTTCGCCATTGGAAAAACGCAGATCCAGTGACTCAATCTGGAATAAACGGCTTTGGGTGATCTGCTTGCGAGCAAGAATCTGTGGCTTTTGCTGGTAACCCGAGCGGTTAACGCTGCCATCTTCAGGGTGATTAAAGGTTGGGCGAGTAGGGGGGGACGTAGACATAAACATGTGCCTCCATGGCTGGTAAAAGGCGGTTAAGCTACAATAGCACGCTTACTCCTAACGTGACTGGAGCGGCAATGATTGATTGGCGCGAGATAGACACTGTCCTCCTTGATATGGATGGCACGCTGCTGGATTTACACTTCGACAGCCATTTTTGGCTTGAGCATTTACCGCGGCGCTACCGCGAATTGCACCAACTGGATGAAGCCTCTCAGGAAGCGCTGCGCGCGCGTATTATCGGCGAGCAGGGCACTTTAAACTGGTACAGCCTAGCGTACTGGAGCCGCGAGCTGGGCGTGGATATTGTCGCCCTGAAACGAGAAATCCAACATCTGATAGGCCTGCGCAGTGACGCACTGGATTTTCTCAAATGGCTTAAGCTAGCACATCCACGGGTGGTGCTTGCCACCAACGCTGATCGCGCCAGCCTTGCCCTGAAACTGCCCCTCACCGGCCTGGAAAGCTACTTGGACGCCATCGTCTCTTCCGAAGACGTGGGCGCCGCCAAAGAGGAGCAGGCGTTCTGGTTTGCGTTGCAGGAAATCGAGCCTTTCGACCCGGCGCGCACGCTGTTTATCGATGACAATGCCCGCGTGCTTGAAAGCGCTCGTGAGTTTGGTATCAAGTATTTGCTGGGCATTAAGCAACCTGACAGCCAGCGGCCCGAAAAAGAGCTACAGGAATTTATAGCCCTTGATCGGTTCGCTCATCTGTTACCCGAACAACTGCCGGAACAGCAGTCTGAAACGCAAGGAGTGCCTAAATGAGCGAGAGCGTACGCTTAGATAAATGGCTCTGGGCAGCACGTTTCTTTAAGACCCGCGCACTGGCTAAAAAAGCCATTGAAGGTGGCAAGGTTCACTACGATGGTGGCCGCGCTAAAACCAGCAAACAGGTGGAAATCGGTGCGCTTATTCGTGTACCACAGGGCTGGGAGATATTAGAGGTAGAGGTGGTATCGCTTTCGGATCAACGACGCGGTGCACCAGAAGCGCGCACACTCTATGCAGAAACCGACGCAAGTGTGCAGCGTCGTGCCAAGGAAGCTGAAGCAAGGCGCCTCACTAACGAGGCGATGCAGCATCCGCTCAAACGCCCTGATAAAAAGCAGCGCCGCGATATTCAGCGTTTCCAACGCAATCAGGGTGAGTAGCCCTCGCGGCTATTTACTCAGTGCAGCAGCATCAATAGCCCAGTTAACGATTAGTCGCAGCTAAACACCCGCCGTCCTTTATAGTAGGTTGCCAAATTATGTCCGATCAAATTCAACGCTTTATGTTCGATCACACCAATGTCCGCGGCGAGATCGTCACCCTGGCGGCCGCCTATCACGAAGTGTTGGATCGCCACGCCTACCCACCCGCGGTCAATGAGCTATTGGGTGAGCTGTTAGCTGCCGTGGCGCTACTCACCGATACCGTTAAGCTGGATGGCACGCTAAGCATCGAAGTGCGCGGCCGCGGCGTTCTGTCATTACTGATGGCCGAATCCAATCCCGGTGGTGAATTGCGGGCGATTGCCCGCATCGCGGAAGACGCCGACCTGCCTAGCGAGCATGCCTCTTTCCGTGAGCTGGTCGGTGAGGGCCAAATCGTCATCACCCTCGACCCCCGTGAAGGTCATCGCTACCAAGGCATTGTCGCGCTGGATCAGGAGACGCTAGGTGGCTGCCTGGAAGCCTACTTTACGCAATCCGAGCAGTTGCCAACCCGCCTATGGTTAGCGGCTGATGAGAAGCGCGCAGGTGGGTTGCTGCTCCAACGCCTCCCTGAAGAGTCACAAAACCAGGATGTCGATGCCTGGGACCGTAGCGTGCAGTTAGCCGATACGATTAAAACAGAAGAGCTGCTCGGCCTTGAACAGCGCGAAGTGCTGCACCGCCTTTACCATGAAGAAACCGTGCGCGTTTTTGAACCCAAAGCCCTGCGCTTTGGCTGTACCTGCTCCCGCGAACGAATGAGCCATGCACTGCACACGCTAGGCAAGGAAGAACTGCGAGATATTCTTCACGAACAGGGCGCTATCGACACCCAATGCCACTTTTGCCATACGAAATATCACTACACGGCGGCGGATATTGAAACTTTGTTAGATGACCCTGAAGCCCCATCGCCTACGATTCACTAAGTATGTAGTCGCGGCTGGGCAGTCGGGCGTTTTTTAGTGCCGCTAGGCGGACCAGTAGAACCAATGAATTTGGCCGCTGTTGCAAACGATCGTTTTAATTTTTACTGCGCTGCAACACAAAATGTAGTGCTTTTGTAGTAGTTTAACTACAAGATATTTGATCTTCGCCCCCGTTTCCTGGGGGCTTTCTTTTTGCCATAATGCGCCGGACTTCAGCGTGCCCAGCCGATTTAGCAGGCTGGGATGACATTTAAGGCGTCGGTGACGCCCGGTAACGAGATATAACGGCCTTAAGGCCCAGGAATCGACATGACCACGACTCAAGCTCCCCAAGCCCACGTCAATCTCAGCAGCGCCGAACTTATCGAGCGCGCCGTGGCACGTGGCGAAGGCCGCCTCTCGGCTAACGGTGCCCTGGTAGTTAATACCGGCCTGCGTACCGGCCGTTCACCGAAAGACCGCTTTATTGTTGATGAGCCCTCTACGCGTAGCCAAATTGATTGGGGCAGCGTCAACCGTCCCTTTGATGCTGAGAAATTCAACGCCTTGTGGGATCGGGTCGATGAATACCTGAACAGCCAAGAGCACTTTGTCTCTGAGCTTCATGTGGGTAGTGATTCTACCCACTATCTGCCGGTTCGTGTTACCACCGAAACCGCTTGGCAAAACCTGTTTGGCCGTACCATGTTTGTGCGCCCTTTGGCCTACAATCAAGCTGCTAAAGACGAGTGGGCCATTCTTAACGTGGCGGGCTTTGAGTGTGATCCCTCTCGCGATGGCACCAACTCTGATGGTTGCGTGATCATCAACTTCGCCGAGAAAAAAGTGCTTATCGCGGGCATGCGCTATGCCGGTGAAATGAAAAAAGCCATGTTCTCCGTGCAGAACTTCCTGCTACCTGCCGCCGACGTGCTGCCGATGCACTGCTCCGCGAACGTGGGGGAAGATGGTGAAACCTGCCTCTTCTTCGGTCTTTCGGGCACCGGTAAAACTACGCTTTCCGCTGACCAGGCACGCTTCTTGATTGGTGATGATGAACACGCTTGGGGCGACGGTATCGTCTTCAACATGGAGGGTGGCTGCTACGCTAAGTGCATCGATCTTTCCGAGAAGAACGAGCCGGTCATCTGGAACGCTATCAAGTTTGGTACCGTGCTGGAAAACGTAGTGTTGGATGATCGTCGTGAGCCCGACTACGCCGACGATAGCCTGACCCAGAACTCCCGCGCCGCTTACCCGCTGGAGCACGTTGAAAAGCGCGTAGCGGAAAACCTGGCGGGCGAGCCGAATGCGATTGTATTCCTGACCTGCGATATGTCAGGCGTATTGCCCCCAGTGTCGATTCTTTCCAAAGAAGCTGCGGCGTATCACTTCCTGTCTGGCTATACTGCCAAAGTGGGCTCCACTGAAATGGGCTCTTCTGAAGGCTTGGCCGCCACGTTCTCTACCTGCTTTGGTGCACCGTTCTTCCCGCGTCCAGCGCGTGAGTACGCTGACCTGCTGATCAAGCGTGTCGATAAGCAGGATGCTCAGGTTTACTTGGTCAACACCGGCTGGACCGGTGGTGCTTACGGCGAAGGTGGTTCGCGCTTCTCTATCCCGACCACGCGCGCCATCATCAGCGCGATTCAGTCGGGTGTACTGCGCGATATCGACACCAAGCATATCGATGGGCTCAATCTACAAGTGCCTGTTGCCGTGCCGGGCGTTGATTCAAGCCTGCTCGACCCGCGTGAAACGTGGCAGGACCGCGATGCCTACGACCGTCACCTTAAAGAGCTGGCGACCAAATTCGTCGATAACTTCAAGAAGTTTGAAGGCGTTAATGAAGCGATCATCCAAGCGGGCCCCCAACTAACCTGATGGTTAGCGGCTGGTAGATGATTGAACCGGTGTGTTTGCTCGTTAAAGAGGCAAGTAGAAAAGCAATTGGCGGGTGTAAGTAGTCGACGGTTAGAACGACTAAGTGCTTAGAAGTGATCGCCATTAGAAACGATTGACGCCAAAATGGGACAGCGCTTCGGCACTGTCCCATTTTTATTGTCTACTTTCTTCGCAGAACAGCAAGGGAGTGATACCCATGAAAAGACGTCAATTCTTAAGCTTAGCGGGACTGACCGGCATAGTAGGTGCCATACCAAGCGTGTCGTTTGGCTTTCCACGGCTAGATCTTGAACCTGCGCCAGGCTTGGAAACGCTCGAGCTTAGCGAAGCCGAGTGGCGGGAGCGACTCTCCGATGAAGCCTTTGATGTGCTCCGTAAGCACGGGACTGAACCTGCCTTTTCCAGCCCCTTGGATAAGGAGTGGGGGGAGGGCGAGTATCGTTGCGCTGGCTGTGATCTATTACTGTTTACCAGTGAAATGAAATATGATTCCGGTACCGGCTGGCCGAGCTTTTTTGAGCACGTAGAAGGACATATGCTCACCGAGCTTGATTTCAAACTAATTTGGCCCCGCACTGAATACCACTGTGCCCGCTGCGGTGGCCATCAGGGCCACGTATTTGAAGATGGCCCCGATCCTACCGGCCTGCGATGGTGTAATAACGGAGTGGCGCTGCGTTTTGTGCCAGCGTGAGCAAGTGGATAGATGGGCGGGTAATCTAAAATAATCAGTAGGAGGGTGGTGTGAAAGGTTGGCTCCAACAACGATGGACTCGAAAAAAACTTGCCCGTATCCATAACTTGCACGACGTAGAACGGCTCGCCAAAAGAGCGCTACCACGACCTATTTTTGGCTATATCGATCATGTCGCAGAGGATGGGCGAACCCAGCGCGCTAACCTCACTGCTTTTGATGATTATCGCTTTATGCCCAAGGCGTTTGTCAATGTGTCGCAAATTGATCTGCACACAGAGCTTTATGGCAAACGCTACGCCGTGCCTTTCGGTATTGCCCCTATGGGCATCAGTGCGCTTTCTACTTACCAGGGCGACCTAGTGCTAGCGCGAGCAGCAGCGAATCGCAACTTACCCATGATCATGAGTGGTTCATCGCTGGTGCCTATGGAAGAGGTGGCGAAGGTGGAGGGTGCCGACTGGTTCCAGGCATACTTACCCGGCACGCCAGAAGGCATCGAAGCTCTGCTCAATCGGATCAAGCGAGCCGGTTTCAAGAAGCTGGTGGTCACGCTGGATTACCCTGTGCCGCCCAATCCGGATAATTTCCGGCGTTCAGGTTTTTCATCCCCTTTGGAGCCAACGCTTCGCTTGGCAATCGATGGGTTGATGCGGCCAGGCTGGTTGTGTAATACCTTTCTTCGTACGCTCTGTAAACAGGGAATGCCGCATTTCGAAAACAACCATGCGGAACGGGGAGCACCCGTGATCTCTCGTCAAGCAGCGCGGGACTTCTCAGGGCGTCGCCATTTTGACTGGGGCTATCTCGATCTGGTGCGGCGGTTATGGCCCGACACGCTGATCGTCAAAGGGGTGCTAAACCCCGAGGATGCGGTACGTGCCCGCCAAGCCGGGGTAGATGGGATTATCCTCTCCAACCACGGCGCCCGTCAGTTGGATAGCACTATCTCTCCGCTCCAGGTGTTGCCAGAGATCAAGCGTCGCATTAGCGATATCCCCATTATGATCGACAGCGGGTTTCGCCGTGGCACCGATATCATCAAGGCCTTGGCGCTGGGCGCTGATTTTGTATTCGTGGGGCGCCCCTTTAATTACGCTGCTGCTTGCGCAGGACAGGAAGGCGTAGAGCATGTTGCCACTCTTTTAGAGCGTGAAATCGAGCGCAATATGGCGCTATTAGGGCTGACCACGCTTTCCCAGTTGGACCGTTCATGCCTCTATCAACCCTCATCCGGTAAAGTAACATCAGCCATCACAACCTAAACCCTTCAACAATATGCTCTGCTAGGCTGGCGATAATTGGTGATTGGGTAGAAGAGGTGCGCTGTAAAACGATGGACGCTTCTGGTAATTCGGGGAAGCCCTCCTTTACACCCAATATCTGCATATCGGCAGTGACCAGGCTTCGCATCCAGGCAGACACGGCCAAACCCGCGCCAACAACGGCTTGCAGGGTAGCCAAACTGGGGCTGCTGTAAGCAATTCGATAGGTTCGTCCTGCGCGGTCTAGCGCATTACAAGCGTGGCGACGGCAAAAGCAGGGTGCCTCGAATATGGCAAGCGGTACCGGTGTCTGTAAATGGGTGCTGTGGCTCTCTGCGGAGACCCATACCATGGGTTCGCGTCTTAATATGGTGCCAATCTCATCGCCTATTTCCCGGGTCATAATGATCAGATCCAGGCTCTCTTGCGGCTGCTGGGAGAGCACCGAAGAGGGCGCGCAATGTACATCGACGTCCACCAACGGCCAGGCCTGAGAGAAAGTTCTCAGAATGCCGGGTAGGAAGCGCATCACATAGTCATCCGGCACGCCCAGGCGTACACGGCCCACCATGTCCGGCTGGCGCAGCAGCGTCAGTGCTTCGCCCTGCAGCGATAAAATCTTGCGTGCATAGCCAAGCAGCGTGTGGCCCTCGCTGGTCAACAACAGTTGGCGATTCTGGCGCACGAAAAGTGGGCGCTCGATAACGTCCTCTTCCAGGCGTTTCATCTGCATACTGACGGCCGATTGAGTGCGGTTTACCGTCTGAGCGGCGCGGGTAAATCCGCCCTGGTCGACTATCGCCACAAAGGTACGCAGCAGCTCATGATCGATGGTGGGTAGTGTCGCCATGGTTATCAATCTTTTTGATGTTGGGTATAAGAAGTATTCGTTGGATTGACTTTAGGCGCTGTTCAATACTTCCTTCAACACTTATTCACTACGCCGTTGTTGGCGGCGAAGGGAGGTTGAAATGGAGCGCTCGTTAGCCTGTTTACAGCACAGCCAGTGTCCTTTACAGAACGAACACTGCCAGTCAATTAAACAGGAACAACCCAGAACTACCTGGGGAGAAAAGTTCTATCGCTGGCGCCAATTGCGTCGCGAGCGGGATACCTTGCGCCATTTGAGCGACGATATGTTGAAAGATATTGGCCTCAGCCGCGAAGCCGTTCAGCGTGAAGCACGACGCCCCTTTTGGGATGATCATGGCTGGCGGCGCTGATGCCGCAAGTCATGCCAGCCATGGCACGTTTGTGATACCTTATTGGCACTTAAAAATGCTGCATGAGTTAGTTGCAATTTATGGATGTCAATCAGCGTATTATTTCCCGCCTAGCCACCGAGCTAAGCGTAAGACCCGAACAAGTCGCCGCCACGGTAGAGCTGCTGGATGGCGGTGCCACCGTGCCGTTTATTGCCCGTTACCGTAAAGAAGTCACCGGTGCGCTGGACGATATTCAACTGCGCCAACTGGATGAGCGCCTGCGCTACCTGCGCGAGCTGGAAGAGCGCCGCGCCGCGGTGATCGCCGCCATTGATGAGCAGGGCAAGCTGGATGGCCCGCTGAAAGCAAGTATCGAGGGCGCAGAGACCAAGCAGCGGCTGGAAGATTTATACCTACCCTTTAAGAAGAAGCGCCGTACCAAAGCGCAGATTGCCCGCGAGGCGGGGCTCGAACCACTGGCCGATGCGCTGTTGGCCGACCCGACACTCAATCCCGAAAGCGAAGCTGGCAACTACCTGCGACCGGCAGAGGGTGATATCCCCGCCATCGAGGATGCCAAGGCCGCCCTGGATGGCGCCAAGCAGATATTGATGGAGCGCTTCGCGGAAGACCCCGAACTGATCGGCCAACTGCGTGAACGACTTTGGCAAGAGGGCGAACTCAGCGCCCGTGTGCTGGAAGGCAAGCAGCAGGAGGGCGCCAAATTCTCCGATTATTTCGAGCACGACGAAAAACTCGCCAAAGCGCCGTCACACCGTGCCCTGGCGATGTTCCGGGCGCGTAATGAAGGCGTGTTGAGCCTGTCGATTCGCCTGCCCGGTGAAGAGGAAGCCCCAGTGCATCCCGCCCAGGTCACGATTGCTAGGCACTTCGGCATCAGCGACCAGGGCCGCGCGGCGGATAAATGGCTAGCCGAAGTGGTGCGCTGGACTTGGCGCGTTAAGCTTTACACTGCGCTTGAGACCGAGCTGCTTGGCCGCTTACGCGAACAGGCCGAGCTCACAGCGATCGAGGTTTTTGCAGCCAACCTGAAAGACCTGCTGCTAGCCGCACCGGCGGGGCAGAAAGTGACGCTTGCCATCGACCCCGGTCAGCGCACCGGCTGCAAGATCGCGGTGATCGATGCCACCGGCCAGTTTGTCGATCACACCACCATCTACCCGCACGCACCGCAAAACCAGTGGAATGAGTCTTTGAGCGTGCTGGCCAAGCTGGTCAAGCAGCACGGCGTCGAGCTGATTGCGGTAGGCAACGGTACCGCCAGCCGTGAAACTGACAAGCTGGCGGGCGAGTTACTGAAAGCGCTGGCCCCAGCGCACCGCGTGAGTAAAGTAATGGTGTCGGAGGCGGGCGCCTCGGTCTACTCCGCTTCTGAGTACGCTTCCCGGGAAATGCCCGATCTCGATGTTACCGTGCGGGGCGCTGTCTCGATTGGCCGTCGCCTGCAAGACCCTCTCGCTGAATTGGTTAAAATCGAACCCAAATCGATTGGGGTGGGCCAGTATCAGCACGATGTCTCCCAGGTGCAGCTATCGCGTAGCCTGGAAGTCGTGATTGAAGACTGTGTTAACGCTGTGGGCGTCGACCTCAACACCGCGTCTAGTGCACTGCTTTCGCGAGTGGCGGGGTTAAGTGCTGCGCTGGCTGAAAATATCGTTGCTCAGCGCAACGTTAAGGGCGCCTTCAGAAGCCGTAAAGAGCTATTAGAAGTTAGCCGACTGGGCGCAAAAACCTTTGAACAGTGCGCCGGTTTCCTGCGCATTCACAATGCCGATAATCCCCTGGATGCCAGCGCCGTTCACCCGGAAGCCTATCCGCTGGTCGAGCGTATCGCCAAGCAGAGCGGTCGTGAAGTACGCGGCTTGATTGGCGACAGTGCCGCGTTAAAAGCGTTAAAGCCTGCCGACTTTGCCGATGAGCGCTTTGGTGTGCCCACGGTGAGCGATATCTTGAAAGAGCTGGATAAGCCTGGTCGCGATCCGCGCCCGGAATTTAAAGCCGCCGAGTTCCGCGAAGGGGTCGAAACACTTAACGATCTTAAACTCTCGATGGTGCTCGAAGGCACGGTCACCAACGTGACACACTTTGGTGCTTTTGTGGATATCGGTGTCCATCAGGATGGCTTGGTGCATATCTCAGCACTGTCGGACCGCTTTATCGACGACCCACGCAGCGTGGTGAAAGCCGGGGACATCGTCACCGTTAAGGTCATGAGTGTGGATATTCCGCGTAAGCGGGTAGGGCTGTCGATGCGGTTGGATGACCAGCCGGAAACCGAAAACGCGGCTAATAAGAGCAATGGCTCGCCAACACAACAGCATAGCGGCTCGCGTAAACCTGCGCGCAGCAGTGCAAGGACAACTGAAGCACCGGCGCCAATGGGCGCGTTAGGCGCCGCGCTGTTAAAAGCGCGTGGTGGCAAATAGTCGCGCGCTTTGAAAGCTAATGTTTGGAAAAGCGTCGTGTCTTGAATAGCGTCGTGTCTTGAAAAAAACATGGTTGCCGCCATATCCTGGTTTCTATTTTTGAAACAGCGATGATGGCGATGCCACCTGACTACACCAAGGCCCGCTCACAGCGGGCTTTACTGACAAGGAGTGTTCACCTTGCCTGAACTACTCACTGTGCCATCTGCGCTGACCGCGCAAGTCGAGCGCCTGATCCCCAGTGCGCGCCTTGGTCGGTTGGGCCGCCTGCGTCGTGGGCTTGAAAAAGAGGGGCTGCGGGTTGATGCCAATGGACACATTGCCCAAACGCCGCACCCCCACGCGTTAGGCTCTAAATTGACACATCCGCATATCACCACCGACTATTCAGAGTCGCTGCTTGAGTACATCACGCCGGTTTACTCCGACCCGAGTGAAGCGCTGTCGTTTCTGTCTGACCTGCATACCTTTACTTATCACCACCTGCAGGATGAATGGATCTGGCCTGGCAGTATGCCATCACGGCTTTCAGGTAATGACAGCGTGCCGATTGCCGACTACGGCTGCTCCAATGTCGGCACCATGAAGCATGTTTACCGCAAGGGGCTGGACATGCGCTACGGCCGCATCATGCAGGCGATTGCGGGCGTTCACTACAACGTATCGTTGCCCGATGACATGTGGCATGCCCTGCGTGAACTGGATAAAGCCACCAACATCCCGTTCAACGATTACCGCTCTACCCGCTATTTCGGCATGATCCGCCACTTTCGCCGCCACAGCTGGCTACTGCTCTATCTGTTTGGCGCCTCACCGGCTATCGACAAGAGCTTCTTGCCGGAAGGAAAAGTGCCTGAAAAGCTGCAGGCACTCAGCGACGACACCTATTTTGCGCCCTACGCGACGACGCTACGTATGTCCGACCTGGGGTACCAGAACAAGGTGCAGTCGCAGCTCAAAATCTGTTTTAACTCGCTATCTAACTACGTCAACACCCTGCGTCATGCCATCTCATCGCCATGGCCGGACTATGAGAAAATGGGCGTTAACGTCGATGGCGAATGGCGTCAGCTGAACGCCAATATTCTGCAGATCGAAAACGAGTACTACAGCGATATTCGCCCCAAGCGTGTCGCCAAGCACAACGAAACCCCCAGCCAAGCCCTCGAAGCCCGTGGCGTGGAGTACATCGAAGTGCGCTGTCTCGATCTCAATCCTTTCGACCCTCTCGGCGTGACCGAAACCCAGATGCGCTTTGTGGACACCTTCCTAATGTGGTGCCTGCTCAGCGACAGCCCGTGGATCTCCGACGAAGAGTGTGACCGCTTGGATGACAACCGTCGCTGGGTCGTCGAGCGCGGCCGTGATCCTGAGCTCAAACTGTTTAATCATGGTGAAACGACGTCGGTGCGTGAGTGGGGCGAACAAATATTCGCCGAGATGGGGGAAGTCGCCCGCCTGCTGGATGCCGTCGAAGAGGGAAGCCCTCATGCTGACGCGCTAGCAGAACTCGCTCCACGCCTAGCAGACCCTTCGCTAACGCCATCAGCCCAGGTGCTCGAACGGCTCAAAGCGAACGGCGGCTCGCTAAGTGATTTAATGCTTAGCCTGGCCCAGGAGCAGGCGGAGCAGCTGAAAGCAGAACCTATGCAGCGCAGCCGTGAAGCGCTACTTGCTCAACTGATTGAAACCTCGCACCAGCAGCAGCGCGATATTGAAGCCGCTGATAATGAAACCTTTGAAGCGTTTCTAGAGGCTTATTTCGCCAAGGCGCGCGAGTCCCGGGCCCTTTCCGCGTTGCCATCTGAGGCTCATCAATGATCCTGCATGCTTATCGTTCGGTTGCCCTGGCCGGTTTGGCCTTCTGCGTTCTAATGATGGCGGTGGCGCTTGGCCTGGAGCATATCGGTGGCTTTGAGCCTTGCCCGCTATGCATTTTCCAGCGTGTCGCGGTGATCGCGGCGGGCATTGTGTTTGCCATTGCCGCCATCCATAGCCCGGCCGGGCGGGTCGGTAAAGTAATTTACGGAGTGCTGGCGCTGGCTGCCGTAGGCACCGGTGCCTTTATCGCCGGGCGTCACGTCTGGCTGCAAGGCTTGCCCGCCGATGAAGTGCCTTCCTGCGGCCCCGGGCTTGATTACATGATGGACATCCTGCCCATGCAGGAGGTGGTGGCCATGGTGCTGACCGGCTCGGGGGAGTGCGCTAATATCGATTTCTCGCTGTTAGGCCTCTCGCTACCCGCCTGGACGCTGATCGGTTTTGCCATTCTGGCAATCGCCCCGTTATGGATGCTGGTTAAAAGCCGGGGTTAGCCATGCGCCAGGGATAAGAAGCGCCAGCTATAAGGAGATCGGCATGCTTTATCGACACTTCACGACTCAGGAAGAGATCGACCGCGCCTACGACCCGATGGTGGGGCGAGACCCGTTGGTGTTGGTAAAGGCGTGGCGTGAGCGCAGCGAAGCATCAAGAGCCAGCCATCGTACAACGCTCGATCTGCCTTATGGCCCAACGCTTGCTGAGCGCATGGATATCTTTCATGCCGATGCATCTCATGACGAGCATCCAAAAGCCCCGGTGCATGTGTTCTTCCATGGCGGCTACTGGCGCTCGCTGAGCCATCGTGAATTCAGCTTTATTGTCGATGATCTGGTGAATGCCGGTATCACTGTCGCGGTGGTCAACTACGCGCTCTGCCCGCAGGTACGCTTTAGCGAACTGGTACGGCAGAGTCAGGCCGCGATTGCCTACCTGTACAAGCATGCCGCTGAGGTGGGCGTCGATCCGGAACAGCTGAGTATTTCGGGACACTCGGCGGGCGGGCATCTATGCGCCATGCTGATGTCGACGGATTGGGAAGGCGCCTTTGGGTTGCCAAATCAACTGATTCGCGGCGCCCTCTGTATCAGCGGGTTATACGACTTGCGGCCCTTCCCATGGTCATGGCTGCAGCCCAAGCTTCAACTCAGCGGGCGGGATGTGCAGGAGTTCAGCCCATTATGGCTGCCGTGCCGGGTGCCTGCGCCTATAAAGCTGGTGGCTGGAGCAGGGGAGTCTGAAGAGTTTGAAAGGCAGATGAGTAGCTACGCTGAGCATTTGAGCCAGCAAGGCCAAACAGTGACTCAGCAGCTACTTCCCGACGTGGATCACTTCTCGATTCTTGAGCACTATCTCAACGATGGCTGCTTTGTTGAGTGGATTAAAGCATTTCACGCCTAAACGCCCAGGTAACGGTCGCGGATAACGCTGTCCAGCGCAGCGGGTTTGCCATCCCATACCGTGCAGCCTTTTTCTAAAATGGTGCAGCGGTCAGCGATGGGCAGAATTTCGCTTAACGACTTATCGACCAACAAGGTGGCCTGACCCTGCTCTTTGAGCAGCCGAATCGCCCGCCAGATCTCCTGTCGAATCACCGGTGCTAACCCTTCAGTGGCTTCATCCAGCACCAGAAGACGTGGGTTGGTCATTAGCGCACGGCCAATGGCCAGCATCTGTTGTTCGCCACCAGAGAGCGTTTTGGCCATTTGCGCGCGGCGTTCTTCCAAGCGCGGAAATAGCGTTTCCACTTTCTCCAGTGTCCACTCGCCCGGGCGGGCCGTGACCAGCAAATTTTCGCGTACCGATAAGTTGGGAAAGCAGCGACGACCCTCCGGCACCAAGCCAAGCCCCGACTTAGCAATGCGATAAGCGGGCAGGCGACGTATATTTTGAGCTTCGAACTCAATGGTGCCGCGGCTGGCTGGGGTCAGCCCAAAGATCGAGCGAATGGTGGTGGTTTTGCCCATACCGTTACGCCCCATTAAAGCCACCATTTCACCGGCGTTAACGTCAAGGCTTACGCCAAACAGCGCCTGGGAGGGTCCATAAAACGTCTCAATGTCAGCAACTTTAAGCATCAGAATCTCCCAGGTAGGCTTCCCGAACGCGTGGATCCTGCTTAATTGTCTGGCTGTCGCCATGGGCGATTACGCTGCCAGAGACCAGCACCGAAATACGATCAGCCAAACGAAAAACCGCTTCCATGTCGTGTTCGATCAGCAGAATGGGCACTTCCAGCTTCAGCGCCTCGAGCAGCTCGGTCAGTTTTGCCGAGCCCTCCGGACCCAAACCAGCCATTGGCTCATCCAGCAACAGGGCACGGGGCTTGAGCGCCAGGGCACAGGCGACTTCAACCTGACGACGCTCACCGTGGGAAAGCTCGAATACCGGTGTCCAGGCGCGGTGGCTGAGCTGCATCCGTTCCAGCGCCTCATAAGCTGGCTTTAGCAGCTGTTGATCTTTGGCGACGGGCTTCCAGAACCGAAAACTGTGACTCTGTAGCGCTTGTACGCCCATCATCACATTGCGGATCACCGATAGCGGTTCAGCCAGCGATGACACCTGAAAGCTCCGCCCCAGTCCAAGACGTGCGCGCTCGGCAATGCTCATCGTGGTAATGTCGGTACCAGCCAGATAAACGCGGCCCTCGTCGGGGCGCAGGCTGCCAGCAATCTGGCCGATTAACGTAGATTTACCCGCGCCGTTGGGACCAATCAGGGCATGGATTTCTCCCTGCTTAAGATCCAGCGACACATCGTTAGTCGCCTGTAGTGCTCCAAAGCGCTTATGTAGTTTTTGCAGTGACAGGACAGCTTCACTCATTGCGCTCACTCCCGGCCAGCCAACCCATCACACCGTGCTTGGCAAACAGCACGACGCCAAGCAGCACCAGCCCTAGAAAGAGTTGCCAGTACTCGGTGATGCCACCCAGGAAGGTTTCCATCATCACAAACAGCACCGCCCCGGCCAGCGGGCCATAAAGGCGCCCCACGCCCCCCAGGATGACGATGACCATCAGCTCGCCGGAGAAGTGCCAGCTAAGCATCGAAGGGCTGACGAAGCCGTTCAGGTCCGCGTAGAGCGCCCCGGCAAGCCCGGTGATGGCCGCCGAGATAACGAACGCCACCAGACGAATGGGATACGGGCTGACCCCCGCCGTTGCCAGTCGTACGTCATTCAGACGTGCCATGGTCAGCGCAGCACCAAAGCGCGATTTCATCAGTCGCGAGGTGATCGCCATGGCCAGTACCAGCCCGGTGAAGCAGATCAGGAAATAGGTCAATGCATCACTGCTGTCGAACAAGTTGTTACCGACCTGGGGCAGGGTGTTGCGGATATAGATAGGCAGCCCATCCTGACCGCCGTAGGTGGGCCAGGAGTTGGCAAAGTAGTAGATCATCTGCGCAAAGGCGAGGGTGATCATGATGAAGTAGACGCCGGTGGTGCGTAGCGAAATGGCGCCGATCGCCAGGGCCAGCAGGGCGCACAGCACGACGGCGGCCAGCCATACCACCAGTAGGCTATCGCTGCCCGGCACGCTGAAGGGCCAGCTCATGAATGGCGTCATGTCGAAGGCATGGTAGGCGCTGATGCCCGCCACGTAGCCACCCAGGCCAAAATAGGCCGCATGACCGAAGCTCACCATGCCGCCATAGCCAATCGCCAGGTTGAGCCCGACGGCTGCCATGGCAATGATGGTGACCCGCGAGGCCAGATTGACGTAATAAGTGTGACCCAAAAAATAGGCGGCCACGGGCAGTAACAGCAGCAGGCCGAGCAGGATCATCTGAACCAGCCCCTTGCGGTCGAAGTGGCTCTCCGCGTGGGTGGCTGGCGCAGCGTTCTTGGAAAGGGAAGTGGTATTAGTCATTGGCAGCAAACAGTCCCTTGGGCTTGAACGCGAGGATGACGGCCATGAGGATATAAATCAGCATCGCAGCCAGTGAAGAACCGACCCCAGTGGCTTCAGAAGGCGGCATGAATGTTTGGAAAAACAGCGGCAGGTAGACGCGCCCCAAGGTATCGACAACCCCCACCAGCAGCGCCCCGAACAGCGCGCCCTTGATCGAGCCGATACCGCCGATCACGATGACCACGAAGGCTAGGATCAGCACCGGCTCGCCCATGCCGACCTGCACAGACTGTAATGCCCCCACCAGCGCGCCGGCCAGGCCCGCCAGCGCAGCCCCCAGGGCAAACACCACGGTATACAGCTTGGCAATGTTGACCCCTAGTGCGCTAATCATTTCGCGGTCGCTTTCGCCCGCCCGAATGCGCATGCCTAGCCGTGTGCGGGAAATCAGCAGATAAAGGGCAATCGCGATAGCGACCCCCACCCCGATCAGCACTAGCCGGTAGACCGGGTAGCGGGTATCCCCCGGCAGAGTAACAAACCCCGTAAGCCAGGAGGGCGGACTCAGCCATAGAGGCGAAGAGCCGAAGATCCAGCGTGTGCCTTCTGAGAAGATCAGTATCAGTGCAAAGGTCGCCAACACCTGGTCGAGGTGAGGGCGGTGATAAAGACGGCGTATGACCAGCAGCTCGACCAGTGCGCCGACCAGGGCTGCGGCCGTCATGCCTGCCGCCAGGCCGATCAGAAAAGAGCCTGTTGAGGCTGTGACCGCGGCCGTGGCATAGGCGCCCACCATGTAAAAAGAGCCGTGGGCAAGATTGATCAGCCCCATCACCCCGAACACCAGGGTGAGGCCGCTGGCCATCAAAAACAGCATCGTGCCTAGCTGAACGCCGTTAAGTAGTTGCTCGATTAGCAGGGTAACGGACACGTTGGTTAACCTTGACGAAGGTGAAGAGAAATGGCTGGGTGCACGCACCCAGCCGAGGCCAGCTTACATGTCGCACTGCTCGTAGTAGACATCCTGGATATCTTCAATCGCCACACCGATCAGGCGATTGGTGGGCTCGCCATCATCACCTTCCACCACTTCACGTACATAAATATCCTGGATGGGGTGCTGGTTGGGGCCAAAGCGGAACTCACCGCGCACGCTATCAAAGTCAGCGGCCCGCAGTGCTTCGCGGAAGGCATCTTTGTCATCGGGGTGGGCAGTTTCCAGCGCGCTGAGAATCAGATTGGCAGTGTCATAACCCTGTGCCGCGTAGAGCGTCGGCATGCGGTCATAGGCGGCTTGGAAGCCCTCGACGAAGCGGTCGTTGGCTTCGTTTTCCAGATCGTAGGCCCACAGTGATGTATTGCGGGCACCAATCGCAGCACTGCCGACCGCTTTGATAAGAATTTCATCAAACGAGAACGCCGCGCCAAAGATCGGCATGTCAACGCCCGAGCTTTCCCACTGCTTCATAAACGAAATGCCCATGCCGCCGGGCAGGAAGAAAAACAGGCTGTCGGCATCGCTATCGCGAATCTGAGCGATTTCGGCCGCGTAGTCGGTCTGGCCCATTTGGGTATAGAGCTCACCGACGACTTCACCCTCATAAAGGTGCTTGAAGCCCGCCAGTGCATCGGTGCCCGCCGGGTAGTTGGGCGCCATGATGATCGGACGCTCATAACCCTGTTCGCGCATGTAGGCACCCATGGCGCCATGCAGGTTGTCGTTCTGATACGCCACGTTAAAGTAGTTTTCGTGGCACATGCGGCCAGCCAGGTCGGAAGGGCCGGCATTGGGGGAGAGGTAGAAGGTGCCCTGACGCACCACTGACGGTACGACCGCCATCGCCAGGTTCGACCAGATAATCCCGGTCAGAATATCGACCTCATCTCGCTGCATGAACTCATTAGACAAGCTGCGCGCCAGATCCGGGCGTCTAGCGTCATCCTGGATCAGCACTTCCACATCGTCCCGGCCCGACTGCTCGAGCGCCAGCATAAAGCCATCGCGAACGTCCACGCCCAGGTGCGAGCCCCCGCCTGAAAGCGTGGTGATCATACCAATTTTGACGTCTTCAGCATGTGCGCTTAGCACGCTTGAAGAGAGCAGTAAGCCAAGGCCAAAGCGGGATAGCATTTTCATGGTAATTTCCTTGTTTTAATTAACCCTTGCCGCATTTTTTAACGAATGTCATCTTGCTGAAAAATATCGTTTAGAACAACAAACTCAGCGGCCATTTGGTCGCTACTGGTTTAGAGCAAGCCATGTTATAGCCTATCGAGAGAACGGTGTCGTCATAAGGCTACAGCCCGGTGCGTTATCTGCTTGGCATACGTTGCATACGGCTTTGCTCGCAATACTGGCGCTAAAGTGAGAGCATCATTTCAGGCAAGGTCAAGCCAAGCCAGTTGGTATGAGCTGGTATGAGGGCGCTGGTTATTAGCTATAGAAGAAAGGGTTATTATTAATGAACCCTTTGTACCAAGGAAACCGCGCCTGCTGGGATTGACAGAGGTAGGTGTAGGCGCGACTCTAAGCCTACTCGTTATTTAGACCGGCTAATGGTCGTTAAATCGGTGAGTTTAAGGAGAAACCCCATGCTCGAAGATTGCAAAAATGCCCTGGAGCGCTGGGGAGGCGTGCATGCTCTGATCGACCGCTGGCTGGATCAGCGTCGTCAGTTGTTAGTCAGCTTTATTGAGCTAAAAGAGGCGTGTGACGCTGAACTGGAAGCGGTGAGCAAAGCACCCATTGATACCTTCAGTGAGCTATTGATGGACTACATCAGCGCCGGTCACTTTGAGATTTATCCTCAGCTATCGGAAGAGGCGCAGGCCTTTGGTGATGAGGCTGCGTTAGTTATCGCAGAGAAGTTGCTTGAGCGTCTGGAAATGTCAACCGAGATGGTTCTGGAGTTTGATACCGATTTCGGCTCTACCCTTCGCTGCGAGCAAAATATTGCCCGTTTGCCTGCCTGGATCGACCGTCTAGCGCGTGGCCTTACCGAACGCTTCGCGCTGGAAGACCAGCTGATCGCACGCTTACACGCCGCCCATAGCCCCGAGCACGCCAAAGCCCCCGCTTAATATTCTCATTTGGCTGGGGAAGGACAGCTTTAGCTCGCGGTTCTCTCACGCCGCAACTTACCCCCAATCACCAGCATGCAGGGGGTAAGCAGCAGCGTTAGTGCGGTGCCGAAGGTGAGGCCACCGGCGATGGCGCTCGACATTTGCGTCCACCACTGGGCGGAGGGCGCATTAAAGCCAAGGGCAGGGGTAAACAGATCGACATTGATCCCCAGCACCATCGGCATCAGACCTAAAACCGTGGTAATCGCCGTTAACAGCACCGGGCGAAGGCGTAAGCAGCCTGCTTCCAGGGCGGCCTCGCCGGGCGTCATGCCTTGGCCGCGCAGCTCGTTGTAGGTGTCGATCAACACGATATTATTATTAACCACGATACCCGCCAGGGCAATCACGCCCATGCCCACCATGACAATGCCGAACGCCTGGCCGGTAATCAGCAGGCCCATGAGCACGCCCGCGGTGGAGAATACAATCGCCGAAAGCACCAATCCCGCCTGATAGAAGCTGTTGAACTGAGTCACCAGAATCAGCGCCATCAGGCCAATCGCAATCATGAACGCGCTGGCCAGGAACTGCATCGACTCCTGCTGATCCTCCTGCTCACCGGCGGCATTGACCATTAAGCCATCAGGCAAGCTATCGCGACCCGCCTCTAGCAGCGCCGCAGGCGCTCATCGGCAAGAAAACCGGGAGCGAGATCCGCATCAATGGTAATCGCCCGGCGGCCGTCGATACGGTTAAGGGTGCCCACCTTGGGTGCCGGTTCAAGGGTCACAAAATGCGAGATAGGCACCTGTCCCCGCTGGGTGTTGATGGTCAAGCGTTCCAGCTGATCCAGCGAACGCCAGTTTTGCGGCAGGCGAACGCGGATATCCACTTCATCGCTGACTTCGGGCGGACGATAGCTCGCCACCTGCAGGCCCGTGGTCAGCAATTGCACCGCGCTACCAATGGTCGTGACATCGGTGCCCATGCGCGCCGCGGCTTCGCGGTCCATATTCACCTGCCACTCCACGCCGGGCAGGCTGCGGTTATCCTGAATGTCGGTAAAACCACCCAGTTCGCGCATTAACTGCGCTAACTGGTTAACGCCTGCATCAGCGACGTCAGGATTCGTAGCGCTCACCTCCAGTACGATGGGTTTTCCGCCGCCAGGGCCCATTTCCTGCTCCTGGAACTCCAGGGTAATGCCGGGAATATCCCGAGCGCGCTCGGCCATATCATCCAGAATAGCCTGGGCAGGGCGCCGCTCATGCCAGTCGATAAACTGGAACTGCAGCATGCCAATCACATCACTACCCATCTGCTCGTTAGGCACTGCAAACGAGCGCGCATAAAGCGCTCTCACTTCGCTCATGCCGGATAGCTTCGCTTCTACCCGCTGTACAATGGCATCGGTCTCCACGGCGGAGAAGTCGCCGCGGGCGCGTACCAATACCTGGGCACTATCCGGCTCTACGTTGGGGAAAAAGTCGACACCGTGGTTGAAACGCGCGTAGCCGGTATACAGCAACACCATTAATAGCACGGTGACCAGCAGCACCCAGGCAGGGTGCTTAAGCAGCCTGGTCAGCAGGTGGCGATAGCCACGCCCAAAGGACGTTGTAGCCTCATCATTGTTAGTCGTTGATTGCTTCGTGTCGGTGCGGGTAAACAAGCGCCCTAGGGTAGGCAAGAACACCAGCGCCATGGCCAGCGATGCCAGCAAGCATAAAATCACCGTGGCGGGCAGGTACTTCATAAACTGCCCCACTACGCCGGGCCAGAACAGCAGGGGAATAAATACCGCCAGCGTAGTGGCCGTCGAGGCAATCACCGGCCAACTCATTCGCGAGGCAGCATTGAGCCACGCTTGATGGGGCGTTTGACCATCGTGGAGATAGCGGTCGGCAAGTTCACTCACCACAATCGCGCCGTCGACCAACATGCCGGCTACCAGAATGAGCGCAAACAGCACCACGATATTGAGCGTAAATCCAAATGCCCACACCAGCAGAATGCCGGTTAAGAAGGCGCCGGGAATGGTCAAGCCTACCAACAGCGCCATACGCCAGCCCATCACCGCGACCACCACAATTAGCACCAGCACCACAGCGGTAAGCACGTTGTTGAGTAGCTCAGAGAGCATGTTTTCAACGGTGGTCGACTCATCGAGAATGGTCGTGAAGCGAAGCTGCTCAGGCAATAAATCATCGGCTTCCGCCAGGCGCTCACGCACTGCGTCAATGGTGGCGATGATATTAGCCCCGGCACGTTTGGAAACTTCCAACACCACCGCAGGCTGATCATCAATACGGGCGAAGCCTTCCGGCTCTTTATAGGTAGGGTTGATCCACGCCACATCACCAAAGGTGACGACGCGATCCTCATCCACCTTGACCGGCATATTCATAACATCGTCAAGGGACTCAATAATGCCGGGGACTTTTAAGGCCAAGCGCCCCGCGCCAGTGTCCAAACTGCCTGCTGCCACCAAGCGGTTATTGCGCGACACCTGGTTGAACAGCGTGTCGAAATCGACCCCATAGCTCTCGAGCACCAGCGGATCTACGACGATTTCCAGCAGGTCTTCCCGCTCACCGGCTATGTCCACTTCCAGCACATCGGCGATGCCTTCGATCTCCTCCTGCAGTCGCCGGGCAATCGTCATGCGTTCGCGGGTATCCAGTTGCCCGGAGAGGCCGATAGTCAATACCGGAAATTCCGAGACGTTGACTTCCATGACTCGTGGCTCATCGGCCTCGTCAGGCAGCTCGCTACGGGCGATATCCACGCGATCACGCACGTCGGTCAGCGCGGTATCGGGGTCAAAGCCGGGGTCGAACTCCAGGGTGATCGAGCCTTGCCCTTCGCTGGATTGGGCGGTGAACTTACGCAGGCCTTCAATCCCGCGCAGTTCCTGCTCCATGGGGCGTATCAGCAGCCGCTCGCCATCCTCGGGGCTCACACCCTCCAACGACAGCGAAACGTAAATCATTGGAATGGTGACGTCGGGGTTGGCTTCCTTGGGAATCATCTGCCAGGCAGCGATGCCCGCCAGCAGCAGGCTTACCAGCAGCAGTAACGTCGTACGGGAGTGGGCTAGCGCCGCATTAATTAACTGGCGCATGAACGCTATCCTGCCCGGCTTGCGGTTGCGAAATAATGGCGTCTTCAGCAGGCACTGGGGTCACCGTTTCGCCGGTATCCACCATGCCAGCGCCTAGCGTAATGAGGCGTAGCGGGTCGGGCAGGCCGGTCACATAGGCGCGCTGTATATCGGCGCTTACCAGTTCGACGGCGGTCTGCTGTACCTGATCGTTCTCATCCAGGTGCTTGACGGCCAGTTGGCCCTCACTGTTCAAACTGAGCAGGGCAGGCGACAGAGTGTGCACCTGGCGGGGTGGCAGCGTAATCGTCAGTTCTGCACTACCGCCGGCAAGACGTTTACCCGCCGGGTTATCCAGCGTGGCTTCGATGTAAAAAGTGCGCGTGGCCTCTTCGGCGCGGTGGCTAATAAAGGTCAGCTCGCCTTCAAGGTGGTCGCCATTGAGTAATCGTGCGGTGACAGGCAATCCCTCGCTCAAATCGCCTACCTGCTGCTGAGACACCCAGGCGGCGCCCTTCAAGCGGCGGTCGTCCACCAACTGGGCCCACTCTTCTCCAGGCTGTAACAGGTCGCCTACCTCTACCTGCACGCGATCGATCACACCATCGAAAGGCGCAGTGGGGCGGCTGTCATCCAATTGCTTCTGCAGTTGGGCCACCGAAGCGGCGCTGGCGCTGAGCGAACTCTGCAGGCGCAAAAGCTCGGGCTGCGAAATCAGCTCCCGCTGGCGCAGGTTGCGCGCCCCGGCATACTCCGCTTCAGCGACCGCTAGCTCGTCACGGGCCTGCTGCAGTTGTTCAGGCAGGGCGTCGTTATCCAGGATCAGCAGCGTATCACCCGCCTCAACGCGGCTACCTTGGGCCACCGGCTTTTCAACAACAAAGCCTGCGACGTTGGCACGCAGGGTGGTTTCGCGCTGGGCGGTCAACTGGCCTTGAATGATCTGTTGGGGAATAAATGGCGTGCTCTGTTGCTCTACCACCTCGACCCGTGGCCCCGATTCGTTACGGGGAGAGGCTTCCGGTGCAGTGGTCTGAAAACGCTGGAAATTACCAAAAGCGAGCCATATCACCAGCGCCAGCACCAGTAGGCTAGCCAAGGCATAAGAGAAGGGAATTCGTCGCATGGGGGCGTCCATGTCCTTAGCATTACAAGAAAGGAGGGCATTAAGCCGAAGATACCATAGCGCAACTCGGCCTTTGCAGCGAGTGGCAGGCCGCGACGAGAATGGTAGGTACGGTAAATGGGTAGTCGTCTCTTGTCTGATTGAGTTTTTGCCCAACTGGGCATACCATCTTTGCGTCTTGAGTTCTGTTGAGCCACCCCTCAGGCGAGAACCAACCCTAGGCGAATCTATCAAGGAGCAATGATGAAAGATCCAGTACGTATTGCGATTACCGGCGGCGCCGGTCAGATCAGCTACTCACTTATTTTCCGCATCGCCGCAGGCGACATGTTGGGGCCGGATCAGCCAGTCATTCTCCAGCTGCTCGAAATTCCCCAGGCAATGGACGCCCTGAACGGCGTGGTAATGGAAGTTAACGACTGTGCTTTCCCGCTGGTTCAAGACATCGTTGCGACCGATGACCCGAACGTCGCGTTCAAAGACGCTGACTTCGCCCTGCTGGTAGGTGCACGTCCGCGTGGCCCAGGCATGGAGCGTAAAGATCTGCTGGAAGCCAACGCCGCGATCTTCTCCGTACAAGGTAAAGCGCTGAACGACCACGCTAGTCGCGATGTGAAAGTGCTGGTCGTGGGTAACCCGGCTAACACCAACGCGCTGATTGCTTCCTGCAACGCGCCGGACCTGGACGCAGGCCAGTTCACCGCGATGACGCGTTTGGACCACAACCGCGCCCTGACCCAGCTGGCACAGAAAACCGGCAAGCACGTCACTGACGTTGAAAACATGATCATCTGGGGCAACCACAGTGCTACCCAGTATCCGGATCTGGCCCAGTGCAAAGTCGACGGCAAAGCAGCGTTCGATCTGGTTGAGCGCGACTGGTACGAAAACGACTTCATCCCCACTGTGCAACAGCGCGGCGCGGCAATCATCAAAGCACGTGGCGCCTCTTCAGCCGCTTCTGCTGCTTCTTCAGCCATCGACCATATGCACGACTGGGCGCTGGGTTCCAAAGGCATCGTCAGCATGGCGATTCCGTCTGACGGCAGCTACGGCATCGAAGAAGGCATCATCTACTCCTACCCAGTGCGTTGCCAGGGTGGCAAGTATGAAATCGTTCAAGGCTTCGAAATTGACGAATTCAGCCAAGAGAAGATGAAAGCCACCGAGAAAGAACTGCGCGAAGAGCGTGCAGCCGTCGAGCACCTGCTCGGCTAAACGCGCCTGCTGACGCTTTTAGATGAGCGGCAGTCAACGTAAAAACCCTTGTAAGCATGGCTTGCAGGGGTTTTTTTTATGAGTGGATGAATATTTAATAGGTGGGTTTCGTAGCGCGAAGCGGAGCTGGGATTGCGACTCTGTTCTTTAGTGACTCGAATTTTTGGTGGAAAGAGTGTCAAATGGTGTGCAAGTCATTTGGGTGTAGGGGGTTACAATGCAGGCGATTGAATTTGAGACAGATATTCAGAATGGGGTAGTGAAAATCCCCGATGAATATGGTTATTTAAAGAACAGGCATGCCCGAATTGTTGTGCTGTATGAAAATACTACAGAGGAGTCGAATACCTCTGCTGAACAGACGGGCATAGATTTTACTTCTGTGAAAGCGCCATCGCTGACCGCACATGACGGAGTCGAATACCAAAGGAATTTGCGGGATGAGTGGTAGCTATCTCCTCGATACCAACGTCTTCATTAATGCCATTGAGCGTCAGTTGCGTCTCCCAGCTGCCCATTACGCCTTTTCTGTCATTACTGAACTCGAGCTTCTAGCCTTTCCCTCGTTACCCCTAGAGGAAGAGCAGGCCATTAAGGCGATACTGGGTCAGTTGACAAGAGTAGAGCTGGATAATCAGATTAGAAATGCGACTATCAAGGTACGGCGTACTACCCAAATGAAACTGCCGGATAGTATTATCTCTGCCTCCGCAATGGTGGCAGCATCTACGTTGGTTACTGACGACGTCAAGTTAGCAGAAAAACATGCTGGCAACGTGATCTCGCTTGATACGCTTCTGAGCCGTTAAATATTTACCACCTCAATCCCGCAAAGTCATAATACGCCACTGGCGCTCTTCGGCGACATTGCGCAGAGTGTCATCGGGGTCAACAGCGACAGGATGCTCGACTATTTCTAGTAGCGGTAAATCATTGTGCGAGTCGCTGTAGAACCAGGCGCCTTCCATGCTCAGGTCTTGGTCTTTCAGCCACTGCTCTAGGCGGGTGACTTTGCCTTCGCGGTAGCTCAGCGTGCCGGAAACACGGCCGGTGTAACGGCCCTGTTCCACTTCCGGATTCACCGCAATCAAGTGATCGACACCCAAGCGCTCAGCAATCGGCGCGGTAATAAAGCGGTTAGTGGCGGTAATAATCAGCAGCGTGTCGCCTTTAGTGCGGTGACGGGCCAGCAGCTCTTCCGCTTTGGGCAGGATGTTTGGCTCGATTTTGCTGGCCATAAACTGCTGGTGCCACGCCGAAAGCTGCTCAGGGGAGTTATCGGCCAAGGGCTTAAGCGCCATTTTCAAAAAGGCGGCCATATCCAGAGTGCCCGCGTTGTAATCGGCCATGAAACGTTCATTGGCTTCCCGGTAAGCGACCGGGTCGACGGCCCCTTGTTCGAGTAAAAACTCGCCCCAGGCATGATCGCTGTCGATGGATAGCAGCGTATTATCCAAATCGAAAATGGCCAGACTCACGGCGCTCCCCTTTTTTAGTCAGTGGTAGTAAGCGGTTAGTGTTGGTGTAAAAGCCGTTGTTAAGGCAAATAGCGGACGCGGATTATCGCAGAGTCGCACGGTCATTCCCACCAGCGATAAGGCTAATACAAAGTAAGCATTCACCACTTAGCGTTATATTGTATTGATACGCTTGTCACCCTTGTGGAAAAATGGGGACAACTGAAAATTTATAAGGTGATGTCCGTGATCGACGCTGACGGCTTTCGCCCCAATGTTGGCATCATCATTGCCAATAGCCAGGGGCAGCTGCTTTGGGCGCGTCGGGTAGGACAAAATGCGTGGCAATTTCCCCAGGGGGGCATCAATGCAAGCGAGACGCCACAAGAAGCGCTTTTTCGTGAGCTTTTCGAAGAGATCGGCCTAACCGCCGACGATGTTGATATTGTTGCCTGCACCCGGGGCTGGCTACGCTACCGTCTGCCACGACGTATGATTCGCACACATTCGCGTCCGGTCTGTATAGGCCAGAAGCAGAAGTGGTTTTTACTTAAAATCCGTTGCCAGGAAAGCCAGATCTGTATGACGGCAACCCCCACACCCGAGTTCGATGGGTGGCGGTGGGTGAGCTACTGGTACCCGCTAGGGCAGGTGGTGCCTTTTAAGCGAGAGGTATATCGGCGCGCGCTGCGAGAGTTGTCTCCCCGCGTTCAGCGCCTGGCACAGGATGAAGATTAGGGCGACGGGCCGCTGCCCAAGGTAGGGCAGCGGCAGTCTGCCAGGAAATTCCTCAGCGAGGCAAATAATAGTGAAAAGTAAAACGTCCATGCTTGAGGTGCTGCGCCGGGTGATTCAGGAAGTGAATGGCGCGCGCAACCTCGACGCCGCGCTGTCCACGATGGTACGCCGAATTCGTAAAGCGATGCAGACCGACGTGTGCTCCTTCTACCTCTACGATAAGGAGCTTGAGTCGCTGGTATTGATGGAAACCATTGGTCTGCGTACCCAAGCAGTAGGGCGCGTAGTCCTGCCGATAGGCGAAGGCCTGGTGGGTTTGGTAGCCAAACGCAGCGAGCCGCTTAACCTCGAGGACGCCCAGACCCACCCGCAGTTCCGCTATTTTGAAGCCACTGGAGAAGAGCGCTACTCCAGCTTTTTGGGCGTACCTATCATTCACCAGCGGCTGATGCTCGGCGTGCTGGTTGTTCAGCAAGCCGAAAAACGCCGCTACGACGATGAAGATGAAGCCTTCCTGGTCACCATGGCTGCGCAGTTGGCGGGGGTATTAGCCCACGCTTTAGCCACAGGGAATCTGTTACGCCCGGCGCTTGCCGGTGGGCAGGCAATGTTTAAAGGTGTGGCTGCCTCGCCAGGGATGGCCATGGGGGAGGCGGTGGTGATTACCCCTCCATCCGATCTCAATAGCGTGCCTGATCTCATTCCAAGCGATCAGGACTATGAGGTAGCGCGCTTAAAGGAGGCGATCGGTAAAACGCGCAGCGAAATTCGTGCGGCGGCCGAGCGCTTGGCAAGCCGTATCTCTGCACAGGAGCTGGCGCTGTTTGATGTCTACCAACAAATGCTTGGCGAAGCGGCGCTGGCCGATGAAGTGGAAAAGCGCATTCGCGAAGGGCAGTGGGCACCTGGGGCGCTCGCAGATGTAGTGCGCCGCCACGTGCAGTACTTAGAGCGCGTCGACGATAACTACCTGCGTGAGCGCGCCGCCGATATTCGCGACCTGGGCCGCCGGGTGCTAGCGCACCTGCAGGAAGATACGCCGTCCACGCCGGAAACCTACCCCGATAACGCGATTTTGGTCGGCGATGAGATCAGCGTGGCCATGCTGGGAGAAGTCCCCCGCGACAAGCTCAAAGGTCTGGTCTCGGTGCGCGGCTCCAGCACATCCCACGTGGCAATTGTCGCCCGCGCCATGGGCATTCCTACGGTGCTGGGCATGGTGGATTTACCGCTGCCGCGCCTAGGTGGTGCACCAGTGGTGCTGGATGGTCACCGTGGCCGTCTGTTCGTACGCCCAGCGCCTGAACTGAAAGCACGCTATGAAAGTCTGATTGCTGAAGAGATTGCGCTTAGCGAGCTGTTAGAACACGAGCAAGATCTACCCAGCGCTACCCCCGACGGCCACGCCATGCCGCTAATGGTGAATACCGGGTTAGCGGTCGATGCCACCGCGCTGCTTAAAAGTCGTATCGGGGGAGTGGGGCTCTACCGTACCGAAGTGCCGTTTATGATTACCGAGCGGTTTCCCGGCGAAAAAGAGCAAACCAAACTCTATCGCGACCAGCTTGAAGGCTTTGCGCCGCTGCCAGTGGTGATGCGTACTCTGGATATTGGTGGCGACAAAGATCTGCCTTATTTCCCGATTGAAGAGGCCAATCCTTTCCTTGGCTGGCGCGGCATGCGCGTAACGCTGGATCATCCCGAAGTGCTGATGGTGCAGCTTCGCGCGATGCTTAAAGCCTCCATTGATCTGGATAACCTGTACGTCCTCTTCCCGATGATCACCAATGTCGAAGAGGTAGATGAAGCGCTGAGGCTGCTGGATCGTGCCATTCTAGAGCTGGGCGAAGAGGGTATTACCGTCGTAAGACCCAAGGTCGGCGTCATGATTGAAGTACCCGCCACTATCTACCAAATGGACGCGCTGGCGAAGCGAGTCGACTTTTTCTCCGTAGGCAGCAACGATCTTACCCAGTACTTGCTGGCGGTAGACCGCAATAACCCACGGGTATCGAGTCTGTACGATGCCCTGCACCCAGCGCTGCTCGGTGCGCTTCTGGAACTTGCCAACGACGCTACGCGGCTTAATAAACCCATTTCTTTATGCGGTGAATTAGCCGGTGACCCGGCTGGGGCGCTGCTGCTGATGGCAATGGGCTTTACCAGCCTATCCATGAACGCGCCCAGCCTACCCAAAGTACGCGCGGCAATCCGCCGAGTACCATTTACCGATGCCCAGCAGCTGCTCAAAGAAGTGATGGGGCTGGATACACCTGCCCAAGTACATGCGCATTTAGATCAGCGTTTAGATGAGTGGCAGTTGGCGCATTTGATGCCTCCACGCGACTAGGACGCAGATACCAATGAGTCGCTGGGAAGCGCCAGGGTGGTTTCACCCTCAAAGCGCCCCAGCGGCCCGAAGCGCTGCTCGCTAATGTCGATATTCCCTTGGGCGTCTAACGTCAGCCACGAAGTGGCACGGGTGCCATATCGCTCGCCAACAATAAACGCCGCCGATAGCTGACGCTCCAATTCAAGCCCCACACCGGTATCCGGTAACTCCTCCACCGCAGCCTCCTGAGGATTTTGCATCGCGCGCTGCACGATGTGAGGCCAGGCTTGAACTGGGCCTTCTTGGAAAAGCGTATGTTCGAGTGCACTACGCACATGTAAAAGCTTTGGCCAGGGGGAGTTAAGGTCGGCATTGGAGAGGCCATGCACGCCGGGGGCCACCTCGCTTAAGGCTAGGCGGTCACGACCACGGTGCAAATGCCACATCCGCTGTGGCGTGGCAACTAACAAGTTAAAGCCTGCATAGCGTAATGCCCCGCCTTGACCAAGCTTGGTGAGCCACGCGTTAATATCGTCACACTGCAGGGCGTTCGCGACCAGTTCGCCACGGCTAGGCGCGCCGGGGGGCACGCTCAGTTGTAAATCGCGTACATTGGTCAAGGCTGCTACGACACCGCCACGCTTGGCAGCCAGCCACGAGCCACCAGCCTCCAAATCACGACCACCGATAATGGCAGGGTTATCTTTCCACTGCGCAAGTGGCGCGGTAGGGCGTACATGGAACTCATCGCGGTTGCCCATCAGCCGCAAAGGTGTCGGCGTGCCGGGTTGCCAAGCAAACGATATCAAGCACATAACAAACTCATAGGCGAAAAGGGTGAAATACGTTCAACGCAAGAGCAGCATGACAGTAACGAAGTCTAGACGTACACTTATATAAGTATCATGTTTGTAGCATAAAGCATCATCCTAAAAGGTGGGATGGCAGGCATCTGGGCAGCTACTTCTGGGGATTCACTGCGGTCATGTTATCAGCGACCATTTGGCCAAGAGGAAGGCGAGATCATGCAACGCTATCAAAGGGAGCACTTTTGGAACGCCATCGTTTGGCCTCTCCTGTGGCCTCTGCTGCTTGTACAAGCAGCATTGACCGTGCTGTGCCTAGTGGTCGGCGCCATGATGTGGGGGATGTCGCCTAGCTATGCCTCTTGGAGCACCACGCTATGGTTAATGGCGGCGCTGCTGATCGGCAGCAGTTTGAATGTCGGCGCCTTTCTTATGCTGGTCAAGGCGCGCGCCCGGCGTAAAGATAACCGATTTATGCATGAGCTCACTGAGCTTGAACGGCACAGTCAGGCGCTGTGTACCACTGCCGCGCGCTCACTGCCCAAGCATAAATGCGACCCGCCGAGTGCCGCCGATGAATCACATCTCCCGCTACAACGGCTAGCCAGCGTTAACGAAGTGCTCGCTGGTCTTGAGCGCTGCATGAACTGCTCGCAAGTCGGCAGCGCCGCGATCAAGAATGATCGACAGGAGCATGAACAAACGCTGCTAGACGACCTTCAACATCAGCAGCGGCAGCTTAAACATTTAATAGCCGGACGTGAAAGAGCCAGAGAAGAGTCACGTCTCAAATCTAGCTACTTAACGCTGCTCCAGCATGAAACCAATAGCCTGTTTGATCATCTGGGTAGCCTAGCTGATAAAGAGGTATCAGATAGCTGTCGGCATAACATTGCCGATGTACGTGAGCGGCTGTCAGATATTCGCGCGTTGCTAGCGAATCTAGTTCAGCAAAGCGCTGCCGATAGTGTTGCCGAAGGAGCTGGAAATGGCGCTGAAAATAGCAGTGTAGACAGCGTTGAGGGGAAGGTGGATAGCGTAGCGGATAGTATGATTGCAAGCAGAGATAGGCGAGCCAGCACTCCACGCAAGTTGCGCGTTTTGGTCGTTGACGACGGGCCGGTGAATTTAATGCTAGCGCGGCAAATGCTCGAAACCCAAGGCCTTCAAGTAGAGGGCGTGAGTAGTGGTGAGCAGGCGCTTGAGCGCCAGCAGAGCGCCTTCTTTGACCTGGTTTTTATGGACATCTTTATGCCCACCCTGGATGGGCTTGAAACCACCCGGCGCTGGCGTGCGTATGAGCGCAGCCGTGGCAGTGGTCAAAGCGTGCTGGTCGCGCTGACAGCAAACGCTGACAATGCCGGGCGCGATGCCTGCTTAACGGCGGGGATGGATGACCTGCTTGCCAAACCGTATCAGCCGGAAACGCTCCTCAATATGATTACCCATTGGTTCCCAGGGACGTTGAAAACGGCTCCGCCTGCATGACCATCATCATTGCGTTAGCGATTTATTTAACCTTAGGCGCAGTCGCAGGCACGATGGCAGGGGTATTCGGCGTTGGGGGCGGGCTTATTATCGTTCCCGTACTGGTATTTGCTTTTGGACTGCAAAACGTCTCCCCAGACATTATCATGCACCTCGCCATTGGCACCTCCCTGGCCACTATCCTCGTCACCGGATCCTCTTCGGCCCTGGGCCATTTTAGAAAAGGCAGCATTCATCGTGCGTGGTTTAAGGCACTGCTGCCAGGCTTGGTGATGGGTGCCATCGCTGGGGTGTTTGTGGCGGACAATTTGTCGGGCTCCTCGCTGGGAACTATGTTTGGCATCTTTGTTCTACTCATTGCCGCAAAGATGGTGTTCGGTTTAACGCCCAAACCAGGCAGCGTCGCGCCAGGAAAATGGGTAATGGCAGTGGCCGGGGGCGTGATTGGCGGCATCTCCGCGCTTTTTGGAATTGGTGGCGGCGCCATGACGGTACCGTTACTCTCCCGCTGCGGAGCCAGTATGACCCAAGCAGTGGGCACGGCAGCGGCGGTCGGGCTGCCCATCGCGCTCGTAGGCGCGCTGGTGTTTATCGCCGTCGGTTGGGGCAATCCGCTTCTGCCACCCTGGGCAACGGGCTTTGTCATGTGGTCAGCGTTTTTCAGTATCGTTGTCACCAGCGTTCCATTTGCCCGCTTAGGCGTTAAACTTGCCCACGTTTTGCCCGCTCATGTACTACGGCTCTCCTTTGCGCTACTGCTGACGGTGGTAGGAGTGCGTTTTCTCCTCTCCTAGTACGGCGGTTTTGCTTGTGGCGTGGGTGCCTTCACTGATTCGTATATGAAACTTCCCTTTGGTCAGATTAGAGAGTGTAAATGATTAATTACCCGACGATTGACCCAGTGGCTATCTCCCTAGGGCCGCTGCAAGTCCATTGGTATGGCTTGATGTACGTAGTAGGTTTTGTCGCAGCGTGGTGGCTCGGTTGTCGTCGGGCATCGCGCCTCGGCCTCAATAATGATGATATCGGCGATTTGCTTTTCTACTGTGCGATCGGGGTGGTGGCAGGTGGGCGCTTAGGTTACGCGCTGTTCTACGGGCTAGGGCAGTGGACAGCCGACCCGCTGTGGATCTTCCGTGTATGGGATGGCGGCATGAGCTTTCACGGAGGCCTACTCGGCGTACTGCTGGCGGCCTGGATATTCGCTCGGCGCAAACAGCTAGCCTTCTTAACCCTGACTGACTTTATTGCCCCCTTGGTACCCATCGGTTTGGGGGCGGGGCGCATCGGCAACTTTATCAACCACGAGCTACCGGGGCGCGTGACCTCGCTACCCTGGGGCATGCCGTTTCCCGGTATGGAGCCTGAACCGCGCCACCCATCCGCACTCTATGAAGCTTTGCTGGAAGGCGTCGTGCTGTTCGCTATTCTCTGGTGGGTCTCCGCCAAGCCCACATCACGTGGCTTCTTATCGGGGCTGTTTTTAGTCTGCTACGGCGTTTTCCGCTTTATGGTCGAGTTTGTCCGCATGCCCGACGCCCATATTGGCTATCTTGCGTTTGGCTGGTTCACCATGGGTATGCTGCTCAGCCTCCCCATGATTGCCCTGGGCCTATTCATTATCGCCTGGTCACGCTCCCAGCCAGTGGATGTGAAAATCCAAAAAGTGTAGAAAAAAGAGCGCTTAGCTAACTGGTTAAAAACAGGGGTAATCTTCGCATTGCCCCTTATGACCCCACCACCTAGAATAAACGGCTAAACCGCCTGTTAATTTGGAAATTCTGTGACTGTACCAACGCCCGCGCTTGAGCAACCCTATTTAGACTTGATGCAAACCGTTTTGGAGCATGGCGTTGACCGCCACGACCGCACAGGCGTGGGTACGCGTTCCGTGTTTGGTCATCAAATGCGTTTCGATTTATCGCGTGGTTTTCCGCTCATTACCACCAAAAAACTGCACCTGCGCTCTATTATTCACGAACTTCTATGGTTCCTGAAGGGCGACACTAACATCGCCTACTTGAAAGAGAACGGCGTGCGGATATGGGACGAATGGGCAGATGAAAACGGCGATCTAGGTCCCGTTTACGGCTACCAGTGGCGTAGCTGGCCTGACCCTAAAGGTGGCAGCGTTGACCAAATTGCTAAGGTGTTGGAGCAAATTCGTACCTCGCCACAGTCGCGCCGGCTGATTGTTTCCGCCTGGAACCCAGCCCAGGTCGATGAAATGCAGCTACCGCCGTGTCATTGCTTGTTCCAGTTTTACGTTGCCAATGGAAAACTCTCGTGCCAGCTCTATCAGCGCAGTGCCGATATTTTCCTCGGTGTACCGTTTAACATCGCTAGCTACGCCTTGCTACTGACCATGGTGGCACAGGTGACCGGTCTTCAGCCGGGTGAATTTATCCACACCCTTGGCGATGCGCACTTGTACAGTAATCACCTGGAACAGGCCAAAGAACAGCTCGCGCGCACCCCAAAGGCCGCGCCAAAACTAGTGCTTAACCCAGCAATAGACGACCTGTTTGCGTTCCGCTTTGAAGATGTTGAGATTGAGGCTTACGAACCGCACCCCCACATCAAAGCCGAGGTAGCGGTATGAGCCAGCAAAGCGATATGGTTAGGCACAACGAGAGTTTTGACTCCTTAGTCCCCGTGGCAATGATTGTCGCCATGGCAAAAAACCGCGTGATCGGCGTCAACGGCAAACTGCCCTGGTACTTGCCCGAAGATTTGAAGTTCTTTAAGCGTATTACCCAGGCAAAACCGCTGGTGATGGGGCGTAAAACTTACGCTTCCATTGGCAAGCCGCTGCCGAACCGGCTTAATGTAGTGGTTACGCGCAACGCCGAGTTTTCTCACGAAGGCATACGTGTTTGCCACGACTTGCCCGCAGCGCTGGAACTGGCCGACCAGCACGCTACTATAGAAGCGGCAGAAGAGATCATGGTGATGGGAGGCGGAGAGATTTATCGCCAAGCGCTACCCTTTGCTCAGCGGCTCTACATCACGGAAGTGGATATCGACGTAGAAGGCGACGCCACGTTTCCTGAGTTCGAACCCAGCGAATGGCAAGAAGTACAGCGCGTAGCGGGGCAGCCAGCAGAAGGGCAGCCAAGCTACGATTTTGTGGTCTACGAGCGCATCGCCGACTGAAAAGGTCAAAGGAGAAGGGTATGGCCGCCAGCTTAATGAATATTTTAGATGACTTAGAAACGCGTCTTGAACGCACACAAGCTGAGCTGCAAGCCCTGCGCGAAGAAAACCAGCGGCTAAAGCAGCAGTTGGCGCTAGAAAGTGCCCAAGAGCAAAGTGTGCCAAGCCAAGAAACTACGACCACAGCTGAGATACACGGCGAAAGCGAAGAAGCCTCTGAGCAAGAAAAAGCCTCTGAGCAAGAAAAAGCCTCTGAGCAAGAAAAAGCCTCTGACAAAGAAGCTCCAGCCGAAATAGGTCAATCAACGCAACCGATTGAGTCAGCTCAAACGCCATCGCCGCATGCATTGCTTAACCAATGGTACGAGCGTTATCCAAAAGCGTTCTTCAAAGGCCATACCAAGCCGCTCAAAGTAGGCATTCACCAAGACTTGGCAGAACGCGAAGAGTGGCCTAATAAGCTGATTCGTCGAGCGCTTGCCAACTATGTAAATCTTCCGCGTTATATAAAAGCCGTGCGCGTAGGCGCTGAACGGGTGGATTTAGATGGTCTGCCTGCCGGTAAGGTTGATAAAGAAGCAGCGCAGCATGCATCAGAAAAACGCGGTGAAAAACGCGAGAACGGGGCGCCAAAGCAACCTCACTCGAAAGCATCTCCTGTAGCTAAAAAGCCCCAGCAAGAGGCGCCAAAACAGCCTGTAGTGGAGGGCAAGTTAGAAAAAAGTGAGCCCCGTAAGTCGCTTAGCATGGAAGACAAATTGTTAGGCTTGCAGCAAAAATTTAAAGGCCGCTGAGACCAAGCCTGGAAGCAGGGGTTCCACAAAAAAGTGCAAATAGTAAAGAAACACTGTTTTTTTCTATTGCGTTCCCTGGAATCCCGGTATAGAGTTTGTCCTGCGAGCATTGGACTATAACAAGGCTTTGTTGAGGACATGCCGCATACCACCGGGAAAAACCGGAGGATGGGAAAAGAGCATGGCCCGCAAGCCATCTGCCGTCTCATCAAGAGCCGAGCAGCAACGATCGAAACAGTATACGAGTTAAGGAACTTACATCATGAAAAAAAACACTTTTAGCGACTGCTATCGTTGGCGCCCTGGGTGCCTCTGCTGCAGCACAAGCTGCAACCGTTTATGACCAAGACGGTACTAGGCTGGATGTCTATGGCCGTATCGCCATGGGTATTGCTGGTGGCGGCGAAGAGTTTAATGGTTCCGGTCAGCGTATTAATAATGACGCTGAATTTGTAGACGTCTTCTCACGCCTTGGCCTACGCATGAGCCATGACGTTTCACGTGACCTGACTGCTTTTGGTCGTCTTGAGTGGCGTTTCCGTGCGGACGAATCTGGTAACCGCAACGGTAACAACTTTGATGCCTTCTCTGAAACGCGCCAAGCATACCTGGGTTTACAAAGCGATCAGTTCGGTACTTTCCAGGCTGGTAACTTTGACAGCTTCTACAACCAGTTTGTTTCTCTGCCATTTGACTGGGAAATCGATCGTGGTCTTCTAGAGTTTGCTGGTCACCCGAAACAATCGCGCGGCGACTCTATCGGTTACTACACACCCGACATGAACGGTTTTACTGCTGCCCTGCAAGCTAAGCACTACAGTTCGCGCGGCGCAGTGGAGGGAAGCCTTGAAGATGAAGATTCTGAAGTGGCAGCCCAGGGTGCCGTTCGTTACGCCCAAGGACCTGTGACCATCGGCCTAGGTTTTGTTGACGATGTTGAAGATGGTGATGGCGGCAACGGTGAAATGCTCTACGGCTTGATCGGTTCTTACGACTTCACCGATCAGTTCACTGCTCGTTTAGGTTACGAAACTCGTGACAACAACTCTGATTATACACCTAGCGCTACTGGTGAAAATGGCTACGATAAAATTGGTGTAGGCGGCACTTTTACGACGGGTCCTTGGGCATTCGCTCTTGACTACTATAATGTAGACCTTGAAAGTGACGATACTCGACATGCGTGGGCAGCAGGTACTTACTACAATGTATCCAGCAATTTCGACGTCTTCGTTGAAGTCGCTGATGGTGATTCTAGTGTTAGCAGTGACGAATCCAGCGTTGGCGATAACTTCGATTCACTGAAAGAAGACGTTTACTGGCTGACTGGCGCACGTTACCACTTCTAAGCTTGGTTTAAATACCATACTTAAAGGGTAAACTGCCTAGCAGAACCAATAGAACCGGCCTCTTTAGAGGTCGGTTTTTTTATGTGTAAATTAGAGCGCAGCTCGCCTATTAATTGCCTGGGGTGCGGTACTGTTTCCATAAGTATATAACTTTTCAGTTACTTAAAATTTACAAAAAAGCCAACCATTTTTCTGTGCTTGGCTTTTTGTGATGTCAATGATCTTGTTTTAAATACCAGTAATACTTGTATAACAGGGATAATAGATATCCATACGCGCGTGCAAGCGTCTAGTAAATATGATGGGATAGTTCGTTTACGTAAAAGGAGATCAGAAGAATGGAAACTATTTTAAAAGAATTCTACGAACAACAGCCGAGTGCTAGCGTTCCTAAGGAGTGCATAACGTTTGGTACCTCCGGCCACCGTGGCCGCTCCAACGAGCGTACATTTAATGCCGCACATATTTATGCAATCACCCAGGCAGTGGTCGATTATCGTATTGATGCGGGCTATCAGGGACCGCTGTTCCTGGGTTTCGATACCCACGCGCTTTCTCGCCCCGCCTGGGAGTGCGCGCTGCAGGTGCTGGCCGCCAACAGGGTGTCGGTGTTTGTTGAGAAAGATCAGGGCTACACCGCAACACCGCTGATCAGTCAGGCGATTTTGCATCATAATCACCCACAGGATCAGACGGTGCCGGCGCTCGCGGATGGCCTAATCATCACGCCTTCGCATAACCCGCCGGAAGATGGTGGCATTAAGTACAACCCACACCACGGCGGCCCAGCGGATACTGACGCCACCGGCTGGATTGAGCTGCGTGCGAATGCTTACCTTCTGCGTCAGCTAGAAGATGTGCCCACCGTGCCGGTTGATGAGGCGATCGCCCATGCCCAGGAGTACGATTTCACCGCTCATTATGTGGCTCAATTAGGCGCGGTGGTGGATATAGCCGCAATTCAGAAGGCAAACCTAGCGCTTGGTGTCGACCCGATGGGGGGCACAGCATTGCCAGTCTGGCAGGCGATAGCGGCGCACTACCATCTCAATCTTGAAGTAGCGAATACTACGATTGATGCTGATTTTGCGTTTATGCCGCCGGATCACGACGGCAAAATTCGTATGGATTGCTCAAGCTCTGCAGCAATGGCCAATTTGCTCAAGATTAAAGGCCGCTTCGATATAGCGTTTGGTAACGACCCGGATGCTGACCGACATGGAATTGTTGACGCTAATGGCTTGATGAACCCTAATCACTTTTTAGCCGTGTGTATCGATTACCTGATCACTCATCGCCCAGAGTGGGCCGCTAGCTTGAAGATTGGCAAGACGCTGGTGTCGTCTTCGATGATCGATCGTGTAGTGGCTTCCCACCAGCGCGAGCTTTATGAAGTGCCGGTAGGCTTTAAGTGGTTTGTAGATGGTTTGCACGAAGGCTGGCTGGCCTTTGGCGGCGAAGAGAGCGCAGGTGCCAGCTTGCTGACCCGTGAAGGCAAAGCGTGGACTACCGATAAAGACGGCATTGCACTCTGTTTGCTGGCAGCGGAAATCATGTCGGTCACTGGCAAAACGCCCAGCGAGTATTACCGCACGCTCACCGAGCGTTTTGGTGAGCCTTGCTATAAACGCGTGGATACTCCCTGTTCGCCGGAAGAGAAGGCTGCATTTAAAAACCTGACTGCTGAGAGCGTAACGGAGAAGCAGCTTGCTGGCGATCCGATTACTGCAGTGCTAGTCAACGCACCCGGCAACGGCGCTGCTATTGGCGGTATTAAAGTCACCACCGAAAATGGTTGGTTTGCCGCTCGCCCCAGCGGCACGGAATCACTTTACAAGGTATATGCCGAAAGCTTCAAAGGCGAGCAGCATCTGGACGAGCTGATCGAAAACGCCACTACACTACTAGCAGGTGTGTTGCAGTAGCTAATGTGAAGCCAGTTTTATTACCCATGAAATAGAAGGCTCCACAGTTAAATTAATTTTAAAAGTGGCTTATAGTTGATACGTGTCAACGTATGCGCGGGTCGGAATTTTGTTATGTTGGTGGATGAATTGGATTGGACGATACTGCCCCACTTACCACAGAAAATGGGTATAAATGCTGCCGTTATTTTATAAATCAAGGTTAGCCAGTGTCTCTGGCTAACCCACTGAAACTAACACTCACCTCTCGCTCATTAAAAAGCCGGCTTCTGCTGGGGCTCGCGCTTACTTGGTTTTTGGTGGTGTCACTGGTGCTCGGCATGTCGTGGCAACTGGGTAAAACCATGGTGCATGAGGCCAATATGTCTCATCTGCGTTATGAAGCTACTCTGCTTGCCGACGAAGTGACCCAGCAGGTTGAACAGCGCTTTCAGGCATTAGAACGCTTAAGCGGCATAATTAGTGCTACTGATGATGCGAGCTGGATCCGCTACCAGCTGCGTCAGAATGATGGTCTGCTGGCTTGGTTTGAGGGAGTTGTGGTTGCTAATCGCGAAGGGGAGATCGTAGCTGACTGGCCTGCTATTGTAGGCCGAGTAGGGCTTCACACGGCCGAGCTTGAATACTTCCGTATGCTGCGCGGTACTCTTCGGCCTTACGTCAGCGAGCCATTTCAAGGGCGAGCTAGTGGTATGCCTATGGTGTTAGTCAGCGTTCCACGCCTTACTGAACAAGGTGAGTTCGATGGTTTCGTGGGCGGCATTCTTAGCCTGGATTCAGGCGGAATGTTTGGTCGCTTGGCCAAGGTTCGCTTGGGTGAGAGTGGCTATGCGGCTGTTGCTACTGCATCCGGAAAAATTTTGTATCACCCTAACAGCCGCTTGATTAATGCCAGCGTACCTGACAAGGAATTTAATCCTGGATTGGATCTTGCTTTGGATGGCTGGGAAGGTGATGTTGTTGACGAATTATTAAATGGCCAAACAGCGCTACAGTCTTATGCTCAAGTGTGGCCTGCCGGTTGGGTCGTTGGCTTCTATTTGCCGATTGAGCAAGCGCAATTGCCGCTGGCTAATTTCATCCAGAAACTTTGGTGGCTATGGGTGTCGCTGGCAGTATTGATGTTGCCCCTGTTGTGGTGGCTGTTAGGTCGTGAGCTTTCGCCCCTTAAGCATCTGGAAAAACAGATTGGTGAGGTGGGGCTGGGCCACAGAGAGCACGTCAGCCTGGCCACCAATATGCAGGAACTGCAGCAAGTCGCATCCACCTTTAACCGGGTAGAAGAGGAGCGGCAGCTACTGCTCAGTAATCTTCAGGAGCGCGAGGCGTTTCTTGACTCAGTGCTCAATGCCGCACCGCAGGGCATGTTTGTCGCCAATATTAAAGGTGACATCACTTACATGAATCCAGCATTGCTTGAGATGCTGAATATTTCTCCTGATCTGGCTATGGAGTCATGGCTCACTCAAATTCACGTTGACGATATCACCGGTACCAAGGATATGTGGGTCCATAGCCTACGTACCGGCAGTGACTTTGTGCGTCAGTTACGCTTTTTACGCAGCGATCAAGAGCTGCTGTGGCTGGATATTCATGCTCGCGTGGTTATGCTTTCCCAAGATGGCCATACCCTTGGTTTGGTGGGAGTTGTGAAAGATATAACTGAGCGACGGGAACAGGAAGCTATTCAGCGTTGGGAGGCGGAGCATGACCCGCTAACGGGTTTGCTGAATCGTCGAGGTTTTGAGCGCCGCCTTGAAGAAGCTTTTGCCGATTTTCAAAAAACCAGCACGCCTTCGGCCCTGTTGCTGTTCGATTTAGATCACTTTAAGCCTATCAACGATGAAGGCGGGCATGCTTTGGGCGATGAAATGCTGCGTCGTATTGCTCAAGTGGTCGCCTGGGAGGTGCGTCGTAGCGACCATGTAGCGCGTCAGGGCGGTGACGAGTTTGGTGTACTGCTGCCTAGTTGTACCCTTTCTCGGGCGAAGGCAGTGGCGGAATCTTTGCGGCAAGCAGTGGGGGAGATATCCGTGACTCACCAAGGGAAAGAGTACATGGTGACGCTCAGTATTGGCGTCACCACCTTTGATGAAGTTGACGCCAGTGTAAGCAGCGTTTTAGAGAGAGCCGATGCCGGGAGTTACAAGGCTAAAGATCAGGGCCGAGATGGGGTGGTCGTCAATATGCCCCAAAGTCATGATGATGATGTCATGGAACTCTTCGATCAATTTAAATAGTTACCACATGCCCCAAAAGCCGTCTTGTGTGCCTGTGGCGTGCTTACTAGTCGACAAAACTTGCCCAACAGTAGAATATAAGCAGGTGCTGAACTTACTGCTAGAAGCCAGTTTTTTAAAATCAAGGCAGATCGAGATACTGTTGTGAACCTAATCGAACTCTTTGCTCGCACGCTGGATATCACGCTGCCTGTGTTTGCGATGGTGTTTATCGGCCTGAGCCTTAGGCGCTTGAAATTGATCGACAGCGCTTTCGTCTCAACTGCCTCAGCCTTAGTCTTTAAAGCGACGCTGCCCACTCTGATTTTTCTTAGTTTGATAAAAGCCGACCTAAGCGTTGCGCTAGATGTTTCACTGATGGTGTTTTTTGCTGCGGCGACGCTGGGGCAATTTCTGCTGAGCTGGGTATGGGCGCATTACCGTGTCGCGCGTGAAGATCGCGGTATATACGTGCAAGGTGCGTTCCGTGGCAATTGCGGTGTAGTGGGGCTAGCACTTGCAGCGGGTATGTACGGTAACTACGGCCTTTCAGCGGGTAGCTTGCTGTTAGGCGTGGTTATTGTGTTGTACAACGCGCTTTCGGTGGTGGTGCTGGCGTTCTATCAGCCTGGGCAGTCCACTGACTGGCGCAGCTTGCTAAAGCATGTTGCCACCAACCCGCTGATTATCTCGGTCTTTGCCGCATTGCCATTTACAGCTCTCTCTATCCCTCTGCCCAGTTGGTTGATTACTTCAGGGGATTACTTTGCTTCCTTAACCCTGCCGTTGGCGCTGATTTGTATCGGCGCTACGCTCTCTGTATCAAGCATGCGTGACAGTAGTCAGGTGGCGCTAAGCGCTAGCTGGATGAAAATGGTGATATTGCCCATTGTCTCAACGGCAGCCGCTTGGCTAGTGGGCTTTTCTGGAGCACAGCTGGGTTTGCTGTTCCTGTTTTTTGCCAGCCCTTCGGCCGCGGCAAGCTTTGTGATGGTAAAAGCGATCGGTGGCAATGTAGCGTTAGCGGCCAATATCATCGCCATTACCACACTGATGGCGAGCATTACCGTCACGCTGGGCGTGTTTGCCCTGCGTTTGCTTGGTTGGATTTAGCAATTAGGTTGAAGCGGGCCAACTCGGTTGGCCCTGCCTAACCGGACGCGTTATACTACGCGCCCTCAAGTTTGTACTCCGCTTAAGTCCCTGTAGCTCAGTAGGATAGAGCAGCCGCCTCCTAAGCGGCAGGTCGCAGGTTCGACTCCTGCCAGGGACGCCAATTAAATCATCAGGTTACATTTGCTTTTTGAATCTATATTTCTATATTCTTCGCTTGAACCCCTAGTGGAACCCCTAGCCAGAAAATCTATACTTACTGTTATTGCCAATATGGTAATTAGTATTGGTTTTAAAAGGAATCACCACGGCACCAGCAGTTTTCCTTCCTGCTCACTCTTTCCTTATCAATTCTGGTTCTTTTTCAACGTTTGTTTTCCATGTTTGTACATGCTCCTTACGCATGGTGGCTCCCTCGAAAAGCTAGGGTGGTCTAAAGTAGAATTTTCCGTAAGCTAACCGCAGGGAGATTCTGCATGAAAAATCACGTTTTTCTAACAGCCAAATGCTGTCGATCCTCAAGCAAGCTGAAGACGGTGGACCCGTTCCAGAATTATGCCGTGAGCATGGCATGAGCAGTGCGACCTTCTACAAGTAGCGAGCTAAATTTGGCGGCATGGATGCGCCCATGATGGCGCGGCTGAAGGAGTTAGAGAACGGAAACCGACGGCTTAAAAAGATGTACGCCGTGGAACCATTGAAAGCGGACATCCTCAAGGAAGCCATCGAAAAAAAGGGTGAAGCCGGCTCACCGTTGAGAGATGGCGCAGAAAGCGAGCAGCCAACCTGAGGAGACACCGCTGACAACGTTGGTCAGCAAAGGTACGCTGACGAATTGCTCGTGACTATCAGGAACTCAAGCAGGCGTTCAGGTTGGATCATTAGGAGGGCCGCAACTGGCGAGGCTTTCACCATCACGCTAGCCTCTGAATGTTCCCGGCACCTCCCTTCTACCCGAAGGGCAACGGTGTGTCGGGGTCGTGCAACGCGCTCAGCAACATGTGAGTGATTCCATCACAACGCTGCGCTGGTATCTACACCAGAGGATTATGACGATCTTGCATAACCGATGGTGACATCTTGTGAGGCAGTAGAACTAGTTTTTAACCTAAAGGCAGGGTAGCTTACTAATTGTGATAGATATATGCGACATTAAGTGTCGCCTAGCTGGATTGGGCTAGTGCTAAGGCTTTAGTAAGTATTTGTAGTGCTTTCTATTTATTCCTATAACAGCTCAAGAAGCTTCGCGGTACTTACCGAAAAAGTGTTCTGCAAATCCCCGAGTAGATAATCGAATCAATAGCTGACATTTCACAGACAACGATCCCCTCAGGCACAGGTGGCTTAGTCACTATCTCCGAGATCCCCCAAACGAATGTGGCTGGCTCGGCAGGTGATACTGGTTGGTACTATAGTTAGAAATATTGCAACATTTCAGCAAGCAAGCGGAGGTGTTATGAGTGATTTGGCGCAGTTTTTAATTGGTGTCTCACCGATTTTGCTTATTATGTTCGGGACATTAGCTGCCGCTCATGTGGCTGTTAAACGAAAGAATAAACCTCGTCAATGACCGATATCAAGTGGAATTGTCTTAATGCTGATGTTCACGACTCACAACGTGATCATGAATTTGATCGCGCCGCCGTTCGGAAAATTGTCGAATCTGTCGTTGAATTGGATGCAGCGTTGGAGGCGCTAAGGAGTCGTTAAAGTTATGAAGTTGCCACCCACCACGCTAAATGCGTTGTAAGGCATGACGTCGAACCACTTATTATATTCAAGAACCATCTAGTTGTGGTGCCTCACAAGTTGGCACCATAATTATGGCCTGTTTGTTACATGAATTTCGCACTATTGTTGTAGGTATCATGGCTAAGCGAGGTCGGCTCGGCCCGCCATCCAGATGACCAACGATCAACTGGCTGGGCTGAACGGCAAGTAGCCGCTCGGAAAGAGTTATTGAATGCTGCACTTGCTTTTTTCTTCAAAACCACCAACGGGGGTACTGACAAAACTGACATAACCCCCTTTTGTCAGTTTTGTCAGCTCGATGGCTGGTGTATTTCCAGTTTTTTCTAACCAACGGCTCATGCTGCCTCTTTTGGGGCCATGCTAGTGTGCCAGTAGAAAAAAATCGTTGGTCGGCCAGTATCAGCAGTCGTAGTTATGGGGTTAACATACTTGTGCTCTTCCAGCAACTGTATAGCTTCTTTTACATCTTCCGAGCTGGTTAAGCCAGTCCATTGTTTGCGATGTACGTGACGCGCTGTGAAAGGATTCGGCAGTTTGTCACGGCGCTTGTGTATCAGAATTGCCCCTGCAACATGACTACATGTAACTGCGCTGTATAGTCGTTCAGCGTGGCTAGTCAAAAATTTGGCCCAAGCTAGGGCCCGACATGTGGAGTCATGTCCAATCTCATCTTGCTCTCCCTCGATCAAGGCGAATAGTAGTGCCAGGGAACAGATTGTTTGGGGCATTTTTAACAGATGGGATTCCATCACCGGCGACAGATCACCTTTTTTAACCGTGGAGTGAAGTTCCTCCATCCACTCAATGAAGATTGGTTGAGCCTCATCACTGAACTTCCAGATTGGCGGCTCATCATCCTCTGTTTCAAAGTGCAAGTTGTGTAGTGCATAAAATGCTTGGCGGTATTTTTCTTTGCTTTGTTTGCACGGAGCTTGGTCTACCCATTTCCACTTTGGATTTGGGTCTGGCCAAACTGACAATTGAAACCGCTGGACTAGACCGTCATCGTCACTGCCCGTTGTCGCGCCGCGCACGATGGGTGCGATTTTTGATGGCTGAATGCCACCTATGATGGACAGAGTGCAGTGCTCGATCGCAACTGTTCCGCGACCGATTCGATCGTATGTATAGCGTCCGTCACCGTTCCAACATTCCAGGTAAAATGCTCGGTCACTAGCGTACTCTTCTCGCTGCATTTTCGAGAGCCAGCCAGTTAGCTCATCACGAAACAGGAGAAGGCCATTTGGATTTTCGTTTAGTTTTTCACCGAGCGCCTCCACAGTTGCATCATTAACTATCAAGCGAGGAGATGACGAAGACGGTTCTTCAAAGATATCTACCTTTTCTAACTCAGCGAGGGCGCCCGAGCGGTCACCATCCTTGGCTTTCTTTTTTGCACGTTGTTTAGCTGCTTGGCGCTCCATATCACAGATCTCTGCCTCGTTGTTATATCGTGCCAACGTTGCTGCGTGCTGATCGCGAAGTTCTTGCTCAATCGATTCTAATGGGAACCGCATTGCTTTAAGTACAGGGCTCTTCATCGAAGACGGCCCGCCGATTAGGGCACCCCAAAGATTTGCCGTCACCGTCCAATCGTCATACTGCTTCGGACCTATCAAAACTTTCCGGCCTAACACGGCGGATAAGCATGTCAATGCGACCACAGCACAGTACTCGGGGGCCGCTTGAAGCCGATAAGCGGTGTCCATTGTATGTTCGCGAATTCCCAGCGGAAGCATTTCTGGGCTAAAAGGAATAACAGGCGGTAAGCCTTTTGGAAGTGCCAATGGGGCCGTAAAAGTCTCGCTGGTATCGTGCAATTGTTTTAGCAGACCGTTCATGAGCTAACCCCTTGCCTTTTTTCACATGCGTCCAGGTCGTTAAAGTCTGAGCAGTTGCAGCGTTCGCAAGGGAAGCGAGGCCAAGTTATGCTAGCACCAATTTTCGTGGCTGCTTGTTGGCCATACCGGAGACCGGGATTGTTTTTTGTGCGCCGATCATTGTCCGCAGCGATTGTAATTGAGGTCTCTGAAGAGAGGTATCGGCGAAGAGTGATGGCCACAACCGGCAAGTTATTCGCTGTCATCGCTGCTACAACCGGGCACCCGGTTGCTTCATGGATTGTCGCCGCGGTTGCCCATCCTTCGCTCAGGTAAACATGACTAGCTTCAGCTAGACCACCGATTATTGACGCAACGCCCTTTACCATGCCCCCCTTCATGAAACGCTTGTTACCATCCAAAAAGATCTGCTGCAGATTCACAAGTTCAAGATTGTTATAAAGTGGAACGAGAAGTGTATTGCCATGCTGACGTAGTCCATTTGCTCGAACCCCTTTTTTCAGTAAATACGGGTGGTAAGAGTCAGCTGGCTGGGAGTTAGACCACCATTTCAGAGCTCTATCGGCGGTTTGATCTTGTTCCATCTTTCGAAGGGCTTCACGTTCACGCAAAACGTTCGCGGCGGCTTGGCGTGCCTGCTGGGTGGCAATAGGGTCATACTCATTGGCAAGAGTTACGGTCTGCCGCTCACCCGTGTGCCAGAAGCCGAATACGGCTAACTGCGGCGTCGGGCATACATACCATCCTGACCGATTACCCCGGGGCTTGTCAGGAACATCAAAGCGATGAATCTGACCATCTTCGATAATGCTATTTAGATTTACACCCCTGGAAAAAAGCGCTTCCCGCAATGCAGATGTGATCGTGCTAAATTTCATAAACATGTTGTTGATCCTTGACTGATTCAGACATCATGTTGTTGTTCAATAGGCCTCCGGTGTTTTTTGTAAATGCGTAAAAACTGCAATTAGCCGAGTTGACTTTAAAGTTGGGCTGGAAAATCTCTTCTTAAGAACTGCAAGAATGAAACACTTGAAATATCTGACCCTTCTGGTCGGTGTCCTTAGCTTTTTATTGAATGATGAGTGATTGGAAATGACCGCTAATAGCCATTCTTCTATACAAATTGAATTGGTTGGTAGTGTCTCTATGTCTCAGTAATTGCAAAAAATATGGATTTAGGCTGGGTGGACGATTTTTCAAATCTCTTGCAAACTATCGGTAGTTGAACGAGAGCTGGCTAGTTTTTATTTGATCATTTAATTGGTTGGGTAAGGCTATAAGGCAATTGATAGTTTTGTGTTAAGTAGGGGTAGATATGTCTGGCAGAAAAATTAGCCGCCACCGAGCGATGCGAAGAAACGAGAAATATGAAAATCAACTAATCTGGAGCGAACTAAGGAAAAAGGAATATTTAGACTTTAGTGATGCCATAGTGTTAATGGGGCTCGGGAGGAAACTGTTTAATGCTGTCCTTTTTTGCTGGGCTCAAAAAGTTGCAGATGAATTCTGGCTTGAGCATTGGACGAGTCGAAAGGGTGATGGTGTTACAAAAGAATTTGGGGGTTATGGTGTTCGAGTAATCGAACAAAAATGGACTGTTTATATTGATTGGTTTTTTATGAATGGGCGTGGAAAATATCTAAAACCTGAAATCCAAAACATTCGTTTAAGCAAGGGGGCAGTCCGAGCAAAGAAAATCCAGTTCAGTAAGGCTAAAGAGTGGGAGATTAATGCTATTATGAAAGCCGAAGACGAATTCGAAGTTATTCGTCGCTGTGCTCAGCACCTTAAAAGCATTAATGGTCCTGTGCGAGGCTTTACTCAACTGATAGATGGCAGACTAAATGATGATTAATTACATCTAAGTGTTAAAGATGGCCAGCGCTAAGCTGGCTTTTTTATGTGACTTACATAGATGTATGGAGACACTTGGTCATCGGTGAATATTGCAGGAAAAAATTCGATGGTGAAACTTTGTGTATTGATATAACTGATTGCATCAATACCTTGATCCCGATCCTAAGGACGTATTCACCTTCCAATGCCGACCTATGCAGGTCAATGCGGTTGTCTGCCCCGGAACACCCCTATATATTGGTAGCCATATAATATGAGGCATCGCTTGAGAGCCTTCAGCTCTTGAGCCGTGTATTGCAAACGAGAATTTGACACATGAGTGAACTCAACGACCGGTGGCTGTCAGTCGATGAAATCGGCAAGCACTTAGGTATTAGCAATGACACCGTGTACCGCTGGATAGATAAACATGCGATGCCTGCCCATCGCATGGGCCGTTTCTGGAAGTTTAAAAAGGCAGAGGTGGACGACTGGGTCAAAGCGGGTGGTGCTGCGGAGACGCCAACTAAAGGCGAGCGTGCCGAATGAGTCAAGACAGGTATCGCATTTCCTTCACATCTGGCAGCTTGTATCACCGTGAATCGGTAATGCTGGTAGAGCTATACCTGTCAGTTCAAGACTGGGATGGGGTACGTGATCAAGCATTGAGCAGCAACCTGCTTCAGGCTAGAACAGAAAGTACAGCGAAGCGGACCTGTAGAGAGGCCATCGCACGCTTGAAAACCCTGAGAGATGCGGAGATAACTTTCTTATCCGATGCTAACCACCAGGATCAGGCACATCTTCTTTGGGTTGCGGTCTGTCGCCTGTACCGTTTTATGGCTGATTTTGCAGTAGAAGTGGTGCGAGAGCGCTATATATCGATGAAACTCGATCTGAGCTTCGAGGACTTTGATGCCTTCTATAATCGCAAGTCGGAATGGCATGACGAGCTAGACAAAGCCAGTGCATCGACGCGAGACAAACTTCGGCAAGTCTCATTCAGAATGCTCTGGGAGGCGGGGTTGCTCAGTAAGGCCAATACCATTAACACCGTCCTGCTCAGCCCTGGCCTCACTGATTTGATTCTTCGTAATAATCCGGATGAGTTTCGGTACTTTCCTGTCTTCGATTCCGATATCAGGGGGATGTCACTGTGAGTAAAGATATTGCCAGAATGTCGATTCAGGATAGGTTTCAGCACCTTTACGGCGTTGTCTCGGGGCAGCGTTTCCTGAATAAGCAAGGGCTCGGCAACGAGGTGCCATTTTTTATCTGTCCCTTCAAAGCGGAAGATGCGACCGAGATGGAGCGCCTTCAACGTCAGTTGGTTAACCGCCTGGAACAGACAGGCCTGAAGGTCCTAAGCATTAACCTGTATGACCTTTCCGTTGAGATTCTTAAAGAAAGAGATGTGTGGAGCCGAATACTTGAGCTTGAGCCTTCGGTTTCAAAAGACCAACTGAAGGAGCTGTTGCAGGGGGTTCTAGATCCCGAGGCACATCTTGTACCAGCTATCGCGTTGAAGCTACAAGCCTCCGAGCTGGACGTACTGTTCATTTCGGGAGTGGGAGAGGTCTTTCCCTACATCCGTTCTCATAACGTGCTAAGCAACTTGCAAAGTACGGCGAAAGACAAGCCTACGGTTATGTTTTTCCCAGGATCGTACACCCATTCTCTGGAAACGGGTGCATCACTCGACTTGTTTGGCAGGCTGCATGACGATAAGTACTACCGTGCGTTCAATATCTTTCATTACGAAGCCTGAGCGGACGTAAAACTCTAGGGAACTGCAATGACATTGAAAGATATTTTTCTAAAAAGAGTCGACCGCACGATCGAAGGCGTTATCAAAGCCGACGACGAGGCCAGCCTTCGTCTCGAAATTGAAGAATACGTGCTGACCAATGAAGTCGAAAAACGACTTGAAGACTTTTTGGATGCCTACAACAACTACGAAGGTGCAAACGGCGTCTGGGTATCCGGCTTCTTTGGGTCAGGTAAGTCGCATTTGCTCAAGATGTTAGCCTTATTACTTGAAAATAGGGAAATGGATGGGACTTCCACCCTGGATCGATTCCTTCCAAAGTGTAACGAGAATGAGATCCTCCGGGCTGGCCTGAAGCGTGCTGTCTCAATTCCCTCCAAAAGTATTCTTTTCAACATTGACCAAAAAGCCGATGTTATCAGCAAGACCCAGATTGATGCGTTGCTGGCTGTATTCGTCAAGGTTTTTGACGAAATGTGCGGTTACTACGGCAAACAAGGACACATCGCCCAGTTCGAGCGAGACCTGGACAGCCGTGGTTTGTATCCACAGTTCAAGGATGAATATGAAAGCATGGCCGGGCGAACCTGGCAGAAAGGTCGGGAACAGGCACTTCTAGAAGGGCCGAGCATCGCCAAAGCTTACGCTGCTGTCACTGGTGCCGATCAACAGTCGGCAATGGGCATCCTCGATAAATACCGGAGCGAATACAGGGTCTCCATCGAGGATTTTGCGGACAATGTTAACGACTATATCAAGGAACAAGCGGCCGAAGGCGGGCATAAAGAGTTCCGCCTGAACTTTTTTGTGGACGAAGTAGGCCAATACATAGCCGACAACATCAAATTAATGACCAATCTGCAAACCATTGCTGAAAGCTTGGCTACTAAGTGCAAAGGCCGTGCCTGGATTGTTGTCACCGCACAGGAAGAGATGAAAAATGTCGTAGGTGAATTGGGCAATCAGCAGGGCAATGACTTCTCAAAGATCCAAGCGCGATTTAACAACCGCATGAAGCTTTCCAGTGCTGATGTGGCAGAGGTAATCCAGAAACGTCTGCTGACCAAAACCGAAGAGGGTGTTAACCAGTTAACGGACGTTTACCACGTGCAGTCCAATAACTTTAAAACTCTTTTCGACTTTGCGGACGGCTCAGCCACCTACCGTAATTTTCGAGATCGGGATCACTTTATCCACAGCTATCCCTTTGTCCCTTATCAGTTCGCGCTTTTCCAGTCCGCAATTCAGAATTTGTCAGAGCATAGTGCTTTTGAAGGCAAACATAGCTCAGTGGGCGAACGCTCCATGCTGGGTGTGTTTCAGCAAGTGGCCGTCCATATCGGAGGCCACGAAGTAGGCCAGTTAGCAACTTTCGACCTGATGTTCGAAGGCATTCGGTCTGCTCTGAAGTCACAAATACAGCGCGCGATTATCCAAGCCGAAAATCACTTGGACGGCCCGTTCGCGATTCGGTTGTTAAAATCTTTGTTCCTGGTGAAATACGTCAAAGAGTTCAAGCCAACTGTCCGTAACCTCTGTGTGCTCATGCTGGATGCTTTCGATCAGGATCTGCCAGCCCTCCGGAAGAAAATCGAAGAGGCGCTGAGCCTGCTAGAGCAGCAAACCTACATTCAGCGAAACGGTGACCAATACGAGTATCTGACAGACGAAGAGAAAGACGTCGAACAGGAAATCAAGAATACGGAGGTTGAGTCCACCGACATCGCCGACGAGCTTGAGAAAATCATCTTCGACTACGTCATCAAGCAGCGCAAGATCCGCTATGATGCTGGCTCCTCTCAGAACCAGGGGCAGGACTACACCTATTCGCGCAAGCTAGATGATCGGCTACATGGCCGTGAATATGAGTTGGCCATTAATGTCATCAGCCCATTCCATGAGCATACAGACAACGAGCAGATGCTCCGCACCGCTTCCACCTATAAAGCGGATGAACTTTTTGTCCTAATGCCCTCTGATGAGCGTTTGGTGCGTGACCTGTTGATGCTCAAGCGCACTGAAAAATATATTAAGCAGAACATCTCCGTAACTCAACAGGAGTCCGTTAAACGGATTCTGAACGACAAAGGCTTCCAGAACCGTGAACGTGAAGCTAGGCTCCGACAGCAGATTCAGGCACTCCTAGGCAAATCAAAACTCCTCATCGGTGGCGCGGATGTAGAGGTAACGAACGAAGATCCTCAAACCCGCATTATTCGCGGTTTCCATGAGTTGATTGTACGTTCCTATCCCAACCTTCGCATGCTGCGAGGCATTTCCTACTCGGAAAATGATATCGGCAACTGCCTGAAACGGGCAGAAGATGGCTTGTTTGGCAATGATGCAACAGCTCTTGCGGAGTCAGACCAGGAAGTGCTGGCGTTCATTCAGAGCAATAATCGTGGCGGTGTTCGTACCACCTTAAAAGGCCTGCTGGAAAAATTTGAGCGTAAGCCATACGGCTGGAACTACGCCGCCATTCTTTGCAACCTGGCCAACCTGTGGGCGCGCGGTAAAGTAGAGATTCGCCTCGACGGCAATATCCTAGAAGATGCCGGGATCGAACGGGCGCTTCGCAATACCCATGGGCATAGCAATCTTGTTCTGGAGCCTCAAATAGAGTTTACCGCCTCTCAGGTGCGTACCCTCAAGGCGTTCTATGAAGACTTTTTCGACGCCCCGCCTAATAGCAGCGAGGCTAAAGCGCTGGGTAATGAAACCAGTGAGGCTTTCCAGGAAATGCTCCACCAGCTCACACCGCTGGCAGTCCAGGCTGGCCAATACCCGTTTATGAGTGCTTTGAATCCAGCAATGAAAATGCTGAAAGATTTAGCTGGAAAGCCTTACACCTGGCACCTAACCGAACTACGTAAGCACGAAGACGAACTGCTGGAGCTGAAAGAAGAAGCCATCGACCCTATTCGCAAATTTATGAGCGGGTCACAGAAAGACATCTACAACCAGGCTCGGTCTTTGCTTCAAACCCAAGAACCCAACTTCATCTATGTGCCTGGAGATGAGATTGAGCAGATTCACTCCATTCTTAATGACCCCAACTGCTACAAGGGCAACCGCATTCAGCAACTCAAGGGGCAGCTGGATAGTCTGCAAAAGCGTATTGATGAAAAGGTTAATCAAACCCGCTCTAGCGCGGTCGCATCCTTAAACACCATGCAAGAACGCATGCAAAGTATGGACGAATACCAGTCTCTCCCGGAATCCCGTTGGGCAGAGCTGAATAAGCCCTTCCAAGATTTGAACGAGCACATCCGTCAACAACAGCTTATTGCTGTGATCAATGACCGCTTGCGCTTTTTCGAAGACGAGGGCTATCAGAAAGTTCTAGCGCGGATGGTGGCTCTGGCCAACCAAAAAGCCGCACCCTCCACTGATCCGGAAGCATCTCCTGAGCCAGAAAGCATTGCCAAACAGGATCAGGTCAAGGAGCCATCTCTCAATTACGTTCATTCCCGCAACATTCACGTTGTTTATGATAAGGCCTGGCTGGCTGACGAAGGTGACGTGGATAGGTACCTGAACTCTCTACGTGAAGCCCTGCTGCAAGAAATTCAGAAAGGCCACAAGGTACAAATTTAAGGAATGGCTATGCGTCATACGGAGCGGGACATTGCTGAGCTGATTCGTGGCGGTGAAAGTCTTACCGTCGAATTCAAAAGCGATGCCAAGAGCCTGCCTGACCGAGATCTGATAGCGGCCGTCGTAGCCCTTGCAAACACGGAAGGAGGCGATCTATTCCTCGGGGTTGAAGACAACTCCGCTATTACCGGGCTGCATGCTAATCACAGGAATGTGACTGGGCTGCCGGCCTTGATTGCCAATAAAACCATTCCTTCTGTCGCTGTGCGTGTCGAGACCCTTGAGCTAGAAGGGCAGTTAATCGCCAGAATCTGCGTACCTAAATCTAGGCAATTGGTGTCTACTTCGGACGGACTGCTTCAGCGTCGGCGACTGAAATTGGATGGCAGCCCAGAGGCCGTTCCCTTTTATCCCCACGAGTTTGTGCAGCGGCAATCCAGCATTGGCGTCACTGATCCCTCTGCTTTGCCTTTGGAAAACCTGGCGATTGAAGACCTGGATCCGATTCAGCGCATCCGCATCCGTAATGCCATCAAGAACTATGGAGGCGACCAAAGCCTGCTGCCCTTGGCAGATGATGAGCTCGATGGTGCTCTGGGTCTGACCATGACGATAAACGGAAGGCGTAAGCCGACAGTGGCGGGGCTTCTGCTACTGGGCAGTGACATGCAGTTGCGACAATATCTGCCGTCTCATGAGGTAGCCTTCCAGGTGCTGCGCGGTACCGACGTGCTTGTTAACGAGTTTTATCGCAAGCCACTGCTGGAAACTTTTGAAGAAGTCGAGCTGTTGTTCCGGGCTCGTGTGGAAGAAGAAGAGATTCAAGTTGGCTTGTTCCGCGTGCCTATCCCAAATTTCGACCGGCGAGCTTTTAGGGAGGCCTTTGTAAATGCTCTCGTCCACCGGGATTACAGTGCCTTGGGCGCAGTGCACGTCAAGCTTGATAACGACGGACTCAGCATCAGTAACCCGGGTGGCTTTGTAGAAGGCGTCAACCTTGACAACTTGTTGGTAGCCGACCCCCGCTCCCGTAACCCCTTGCTGGCCGACATTATTAAGCGCATTGGCCTAGCCGAGCGCACTGGCCGAGGTATCGATCGGATTTTTGAAGGGATGCTCCGTTACGGACGTACTGCCCCTGACTACTCGATGTCTTCCGCTCATACTGTCGCCTTACGAATGACAGCGGCGGATGCGGACACCGAGTTCTTGCGCATGATCGTTCAGCGAGAAGAGCAGACCAATTCCACCATGCCCATCGATAGCCTGATAATCCTATCGCGGCTGCGTAACGAGCGACGGCTGACAACCATGGATTTGGCAAGATCGGTACAGAAGCCGGAAACCGTCACCCGGGGCACCTTAGAGAAGCTGGTGGAAGCAGGTATGGTGGAAGCCCACGGTACTGGCAAAGGCCGTACTTATACCCTGAGCGCGAAGGTGTATCAGGGTGCTGGCCAGAAAGCGGCCTACGTGCGTCAGGCGGGGTTTGACCCCATTCAGCAGGAGCAGATGGTGCTGAGCTTTATCGAAACCCACGGCAGCATTAAGCGAGCTGACGTTATTGAACTGTGTCATATCAGTCCAGATCAGGCTTACAAGCTATTGGCAAGATTGAAGAAACAGGGACAGGTTAAGCAAACTGGTGAGCGTAAAGGGGCAATTTATGAGCGCGTTCTTTAATTTATGCGCCTAGCGCAAATATATACGCCTTTTTATGCGTCAGCGTAAATAAGCCTCTTCATGGCAGTCAATCAAAACAAGGCAAGCATTGATGGAAACCGCAAAACTCAAAAAATTCGCTCAGTTCGCGCGCCGCAGTCTGATTGAGCAGGTTAGCGCAAAACTTAAGCTGGTGTTGGGTGAGGAAAGTTCTGCTCGTCGGGAGAGGCCTCTGGCCATCAAAAAACTGGAAGAGGCGGTTTCCGAGCAGGGCAATGAGCAGGTTATCGAGCGAGTGGCCTATATCTGGTTCAACCGCTTCTGTGCCCTGCGATTTATGGATATAAACCGCTACAACCGTCTTGGTATCGTCTCGCCTGCCGAGGGGCAGTTCCAGCCCGAAATTCTGGCTGATGCCAAGATGGGCCATATCGATGAGGACATTGTGCCGGACGCAACCCGCAAACGAATACTCTCCCTGCTGGATAGCAAAACGCCCAGCCAGGATCCACAGGGGGAAGCCTATCGCCTGCTGGTCGTAGCCGCCTGTAACTATTGGCACAGTGCCATGCCATTCCTTTTCGAACGCATCGATGACTACACCGAGCTTTTGATGCCGGACGACCTGCTCTCGGGTAATTCCATCCTTGCTTACACCCGCGAAGCCATGACACCCGACGCCAGTGAGGATGTTGAGGTGATCGGCTGGTTGTACCAGTTTTATATCTCCGAGAAAAAGGATCAAGTATTCGAGTCGCTGAAGAAGAACCAGAAAATTACGCCGGCCAATATCCCTGCTGCCACCCAGCTTTTTACACCGCCCTATATAGTTAAATATCTGGTGGAAAACTCCCTCGGCCGCTTGTGGATGCTTAACAGACCAAATTCAGCGCTGATTGATCAGATGCAGTATTACATTCCTACTGAGCCTGCGTTAGACAGCAAAGAGCAGGTCGAGACCGATTTTCTGCAAATCTCCAGCCCGGAAGATATAAAGGTATGTGACCCCGCCTGTGGCTCCGGCCATATGCTGACTTACGCCTTCGATCTGCTCTACACCATTTACGAAGAAGAAGGCTACGAACCTGCCGAAATCCCGGAAAAGATTCTCACCCACAACCTCTACGGTATCGAGCTGGATGAACGGGCCGGCGAACTCGCCGCTTTTGCGCTGACCATGAAGGCCCGAGCGCGCCAGCGGCGTTTTTTCAACAAAAACATCGAGCCCAACATCTGCGTTCTGGTAAAAGTCAGCTTCAGCGCGGATGAGCTAGATGAATACATGAGCGCCGTGGGCCGCGACCTGTTCACCCAGGGCTTGCGCGAAACCTTGCAGCAGTTTGAGGAAGCCGACAACTTCGGTTCCCTGATTGTGCCCAAACTCACTAATGTGACCGACGTGCTGGCCGAGCTGGAAACCAAGGATCTGGGTAGCAACCTGTTCCTGGCTGACACGCATAGCAAAGTGCTGAAAGTGCTGCGCATGGCCGAGGCCCTTAGCCCGCGCTACGCCGTGGTCGTCGCCAATCCGCCCTATATGGGGGGCAAAGGCATGAACGGGCGGCTTGGGGCTTGGGCCAAGGAGAACTACCCCAAGAGCAAGTCCGACCTGTTTGCAATGTTCATTGAGCGCAATCTGGATCTGGCTGTGATCAAGGGGGCAGTCGCTATGATCACAATGCAGAGCTGGATGTTCCTGTCTTCCTTCGAGATTTTGCGTGGTCGTATTCTAAACCAGCACACTATCCTGTCGATGGCCCATCTGGGGGCGCGTGCCTTTGACAGCATCGGTGGTGAGGTGGTCTCGACTACGGCATTCGTACTCGAAAACACCCATAAACCGCACTATCAAGGGGCTTATCTGCGATTGGTGGATGGCAATTCGGAAGCTGAGAAGATGACTATGATGTCTAAGGCTGTTGCGCAGGGTAGGTCAGCATGATCAGCAATCTGCTCCTCAAGAACTTTGTCGTCTTTAACGACCTGGCTATCAAGTTCTCCCCGGGAATTAACATCATTATTGGTGAAAATGGCACGGGAAAGACACAGTTGCTCAAGGCCATTCTCGCGCTGTGCGGGCCAGAATCCCGTTCTGACCATCCCGGCGAACACCTCGCCCGCAAGCTTTGCCGACTCTATCAACCACTCGGGGAGCAAATGGGTGAATTGCGCCGGACTGGCACCCGCGGGAATGCCGTGCTCAATGCCACCTTTTCCTTGGGGCAAGAAGTAGTGGCCCGGTTCAGCAGCACAGCCATTGAAGCCAAAGTAAGCACTAACGGAGACTCAGGCGTTGCTCCGGCCATCTTTATACCGACCAAGGAGGTTCTGTCTCTGGTCCGAGGCCTCACCGCCGACCAGCCAGACCAAGCTACTATCGACCGCATTTTTGACGATGGCTACTTGGATCTGGCCTACCAGCTTATCAATGAGGGTGCGGATGATCTTGAAACCAAAGTCCAGCTCGATCCTCGGTTTGCGAGCATAGTCCCTCGGCTGGCCAACCTGATCGGAGGTAGGTACGAACTTCACAACGGGCGGTTTTGCTTTCAGGAGGGAAAGTACGTCGAAAAACTAGGTAAAAGCAGCGCGGCAGAGAAAGCTGCTCAGAGTTTTCAGGATTCGATTCTGAGCTTCGTGCCGACGAAGTCGCCACTGCTATCCAGTGGCATGACCGCCGAAGGGTATCGCAAGATCGGCGTACTGCAGCGTTTACTCAGCAATGGAAGCCTCGATCCCGGTGCAGCTGGCCCCCTGTTGTGGGATGAACCCGAATCCAACCTCAACCCCAAGTTGATGAAAGATCTGGTGCTGGCACTTCTGGAGCTTGCTCGCAATGGCCAGCAAATTATCCTGGCGACACACGATTACGTGCTGCTCAAGTGGTTCGACCTGTTAATGGATAAGGGCGAGGGAGATCAGATACGTTTCCACGTGCTGTCTCGTGATGCAGAAACCGGACAGATCTGCTGCGATAGTACGGATGACTATAGAGCCATTGAACCGAACGCGATTGCAGACACCTTCAACGAACTGACCAAGGAGCAAGTGGCACGCAAGATGGGAGGTTTGGGAAAATGAAGCTGCGCGAGCGCGACCTGGAGATCGACTTCACCGATGCCATTGACGCCATCGTCTTCGATCAGATGAAAGTAAGCAAGCCGAACTATCACGGGGTCGGCGAGATGCACCGCGTCGATTTTGTAGTGGAACTGAAAGAAGCCATTCTCTTTGTAGAAGTTAAGGATCCGAGCAACCCCAAGGCGCAAACCGAAGGGCTGGAAAAGTTTTACGGGGAGCTGCGTGACGGCACCCTGGGCGACACTTTTGCCGCGAAATTCATCGACACTTTCCTGTATCGATGGGCCGAAGAGCTCCTGCATAAGCCTGTGTATTACATCAGCTTAGTCACATTCGAGGATAGCGAGTTTTTGCCCAATTTCTCGGATGAGATTGCCAAGAAGCTTCCTCCCATGGGCAAGGCGATACCGCGTTGGAAGCGCCAGTTGGCGGAGAACTGTCAGGTTTTCAACATCGAATTGTGGAATCAAAATTTCCCAAAATGGCCAGCGACACGAATCGCGCCGGCGGAAGACGCCTAACGCAAAGGGAGAGGACGGCATGACCACTAACACGCTCAAAATACGAGATGACCATGTTCCAGTGCAGTTCTCAGCTGACGAGGATAAGTTCAAGCTGCAGGCAGGAATAGAAGCTTCTTGGTTAAAGTCCGAAAAGTTTGGTCACCAGGAGCTACGCAATCGCATCGAACCTTGGTTAACTTCGCTGTTTCAGTCTGAGCATCTATCGCTGTTGATTGGTTCCGGAATAACTCATGCGGTACACCGTATCGCGACAGGTTCCGGCGCACATGGAATGGATCGGTCTGGATACAACTTTGGCGACCTAGGCGAGAAAATCTTTGCAGCAGCAGATAGAGAAGCTCCAAAGGCAGAGCGAGCGGAAGCAAACATTGAGGATGATCTGCGCGTTGCGAACGAGTTACTGCGTGGGATGCAAATTGTTGAAGCGAGCAAGAGCAAAGCATTGGAAGAACATATCAACAAGACGCTTGAAGACTTTACAGCTTCGATACTGAAAAATGAAACGTCGATTGCTTCGTCTGATGACGCGAGGCGCGAGCAGGCTTTTAATACCCTGGTCACTTTCCTGATGAGTTTTGCCAGCCGCACAGGGGTGCGTGATCGTCTGAATATCTTCACCACCAACTACGACCGGCTGATCGAGGCCGGAGCAGAGTTGGCCGGTCTTCATCTGCTGGACCGTTTCCTGGGCAATCTCATGCCGATCTTCCGCTCTTCGCGGCTGGATCTGGACATGCACTACAACCCACCTGGCATTCGCGGCGAGCCACGCTATCTGGAAGGCGTTGCGCGTTATACCAAGCTGCATGGCTCGGTGGACTGGCTGCAAACCGGCAAAGATATTCGCCGCTTCGGCCTGCCCTTCGGAGCCGACAGTGTTGCGCCTTATTTGAAAGCGCCCGGCCTTGGTGAGGCCACGGCCCATCAGTTGATGATTTACCCTAACGCCGCCAAGGACAGGGAAACCGCTGATTATCCCTACGTGGAGCTGTTTCGCGATCTCGCAGCGGCCGTATGTCGCCCGAACAGTACGCTGGTGACCTATGGCTACAGTTTTGGCGACGAGCACATCAACCGCGTGATCCGCGATATGCTCACCATCCCCTCCACCCATCTGGTCGTGATCTCTTTTGACGACCCGCTTGGTCGCATTATGCAGACTTACGAGGAGATAGGAAGGCCATCGCAAATCAGTTTGCTGATTGGCCCTGCACTGGGCGACCTGAGCACATTGACTGAAAATTACTTGCCCAAGGCCGCTATAGACAAGACGACCTTCCGCATGAGCGAGCTACTTAAGCAACGGTGGGGGACGCAGCAGCCAGTCGATCAAAAATCGACCGAAAAGGATCAGCTTATTGATGAAGAGGAACCGCTATGAGCCTCTCCCCACTGGCTTACGCTGATTCTTTGCGTATCGGAACCATTGATTTCGTGTCACCCGATGAAATCAAAGTACTACTGGAAATTGAGGCTCCAGATGGTGTTGCGCTCAATACCGGTACGCCGCGCCCGTTTCCCCGCATTAATGGCTATGTACTGATTCCCAGTGACGAAGGCCATCTGGTCGCGCAGATTGAGTGGATCACCATCGAGCGCTCTCATTACCCCAAGCGCCGAGGTATGCAGGATTTTGGTTTAGTGGACTTGCCCTATCCTTTACGCAAGATGAGCCTGAATCCACTGGGCTGTCTGTTCTATGACGGCAGGGAGGCAAGCGGCAAAGAGAAATATCGTTTTCGTCGCGGTGTCGAGAGCTACCCAACCGTGGGTGATTCTGTACTGCTTCCCACCCAGAATCAGCTGCGGGCCATCGTGGAATCAGGCGATAACCGCCACGTAATAATAGGCACCAGCCCGCTGGCTGCTAACGCCGAAGTGAGCATTGATCCGGATAGGTTGTTTGGTCGCCACTTAGCAGTACTCGGTAATACCGGCAGTGGAAAATCCTGCTCGGTTGCCGGCTTGATCCGTTGGTCGATGGACGCAGCAAAAAAAGCCCGTGGGGACGGAAGTGATCCCAACGCCCGTTTTATAGTGCTTGATCCTAATGGCGAGTATGCAAATACCTTCCGAGACATGAGCAAGGTTCGCGTGTTCGCCGTCGAACCCGGTGAAGGTGTCGAGCAGCTACAGGTGCCTTTATGGTTTTGGAACAGCGCGGAATGGAGCGCGTTTGCCCAGGCCAGCGGAAAGACCCAGCGGCCAATACTTAGGAGGGCTCTGCGAGAAGTTAGGGCTGCTGGTGGTTCGCTCGAAGATACTGTTGAAGATAAAGAGATCAAGCTTCGTCGAAAAATGTCAGCTTTGTTCATTCAGCTAGAAGCCGCTAGCCGGAACGGCCTTGAGAAAACAGAAGAAACCAAATTTGGCTTCAGGCTCAAGGCGTACCTAGACGACATTCATGCAATGAAGACAGAGTTCAGTAAGTATGCAGAGCAAATCGTTGCGGTGACGTCGGCATTAGAGTCTGCCATTGATTCAACGATAAAGGAGTATCCACCAGGCAATCATTACTTTCGAGCGTTTACTGAAAACCATATTGCAGCAATTCGTGTTGCAATCGAAGTACTTGTAAACGAACTGGGAGGCGTGGTTTACCAGGAGGGCCCCGATGAAAATTGCCCGCTACCATTCAATAGCACCAGCTTTGCCGACCAAATAGATTTTGTTGCGCAACAAGAGAATGCAACTCAGTTTGTTGATTTTCTGGTCATGCGCATCCGAACCATGCTCTCCGATTCTGACATTCAGTCCGTAATGGGCGACGAGAATCAAATTAGTCTGGATGCCTGGTTAAGGAATTACATCGGTGACAGTGGGGCCTCCAATGGCTCCGTCAGCGTCATAGACCTCTCACTGGTTCCCGCAGAGGTGGTGCACATCATCACCGCGGTCATCGCGCGCATGACGCTTGAGGCCCAGCAGCGTTACCGTAAGCTGAACCACGGCAAGACCTTGCCCACCGTGCTAGTGATGGAAGAGGCGCACACCTTCATCAAGCGCTACAAGGACGATGCCGAAAATCAAAATTCAGCAACCATCTGCTGTCAGGTGTTTGAAAAAATTGCCCGAGAGGGTCGCAAGTTTGGACTGGGTCTAGTGTTGTCCTCGCAGCGCCCGAGTGAACTGTCGCCAACGGTGCTTTCCCAGTGCAATAGTTTTTTGATGCACCGCATCAGCAACGACCGCGATCAGGAATTGGTACATAAGTTAGTGCCCGACAACCTGCGAGGCCTGTTGCGGGACTTGCCCTCGCTTCCATCTCAACATGCCATTCTCCTCGGTTGGGCATCGGAACTCCCGGTGTTGGTGCAGATGAATGCGCTGCCTGAGCATCATCGGCCAAAATCGGATGACCCGGATTTCTGGGCCGTGTGGTCGGGGCAAGGTAACGAAGGCGAGACGGTTGAGCGTAACGTTGATTGGAAGGCGATTGCGGATGACTGGCAGCAGGTCAATGTGTCGGCCCAAGAGAAAAATTCGGAGTACGACGATGAGTAATGACCAAACAAGTAAAGCCGAGCAAGAGATTGATAAGTGTTTCTTCCGCGCGTCGGCGATGGATTTCAAAAAGATACCTGGTGGGCCGATTGCTTATTGGACTAGCGAAGCTATTGGCAAGGCATTCGTATGCGGGACTCCGCTTAAGGTAATAATTAAACCTAAACAAGGTACCTCTACAGGCGACGATGAAACTTTTGTACGCTTTTGGCATGAGGTTAAATGGCAGGATGTAGGAATCGGTATAGCTAGCTTGTCGGAGTCTCAAGAATCCGGTTTCAAATATTTCCCCCTTAATAAAGGTGGCGATAACCGAAGATGGTATGGGAATAACGAAAAAATATTGCGTTTCGATCCACCTGCGTTCAATAGGCTCTCAGAGTTAGGAAACCATCTGCCCTCTAAGGATCTTTATTTTCGGCCAGGATTAACATGGTCAAAAATCGCAAGTGGATGTCTTGGAGTAAGAAAAGATGATGCCGGATTTATTTTCAGCTCTGTTGGATTGAAGGGCTTTCCAGAGCCTAAAGATGTGTTTCAGTCTTTATCCTTTATGAACTCGATTGTTGCTCAAACTTTAATCACAGCAATCTCATCTTCTATGAGTATAGTGAGTGGTGATATAGAAAAGTTACCTTACATGCGAAATGAATTGAATGTTGATAATAATGCCAAAAAATTGGTTCTAACGGCTAGGAATGATTGGGATTCCTACGAAACCTCTTGGGATTTCACTACCCTACCGATTCTACATTCCGACCACCACCAGTCATCCCTTAAAGCTACCTATCAGAAACTCCGCGCCCACTGGCGGGACATGACGCTGGAAATGCATAGGCTTGAACAAGAGAACAATCGCCTCTTCATCGATGCCTACGACCTGCAGGCCGAGCTGACGCCCGAAGTGCCGCTTGATGAGATTACTCTCACTTGCAACCCTCATTACCAGTATGGCGGAAATAAGAGCCTGGAGGAGCTTGAAGCACTGCTGGTGGCTGATACCATGCGAGATCTTGTCTCCTACGCAGTAGGCTGTATGTTCGGCCGCTATGCCTTGGACAAGCCAGGATTGATTATTGCGGACCAGGGCGAGTCCATCGAGGACTATCTGAAACAAATTCCGGAGCCCAGCTTCCCGGCGGACGACGATAATGCCATTCCTATGCTCGACGGTGACTGGTTTACCGACGATATTGCCGAACGCTTCCGCAAATTCCTGCGCGTGGCTTTTGGGGAGGAGTACTACGAGGCCAACCTTCGATTCGTCGAGCAGGCGCTGAACATCAAGGGAAAGCGCAACTACAGTATCCGCGACTATTTTCTCGGCGATTTCTACACCGACCATGTGAAACGCTATAAAAAGCGGCCTATCTACTGGCTGTTCTCCTCCCCCAAGGGCTCCTTTAACGCCCTGATCTATATGCACCGCTATCGCCCCGACAACGTCAGCGTCGTGCTCAATGATTACCTGCGGGAGTTTCGCACCAAACTAACGGCCCGCCGGGATCATCTGGAGGCTGTCAGCATCAGTGCCGGGGCATCTACGGGGGAGAAGACAACAGCACTGAAAGACATCGAAAAAATCAGCAAGATCATTGTTGAACTGGATGACTACGAGCGCGACGTACTCTATCCACTGGCTACCAAGCAGATAGAAATCGATCTGGATGATGGGGTGAAAGTGAATTATCCGAAATTTGGCGACGCCTTGAAAAAAATCCCAGGCCTGTTTTGACGCATTGAGGAGTGAGAACGTGCCGGGTAAATACGAAAACCCCATTACGATTAAAGAAGCTATTGATGCGATCAATCAGCGGGATTTTTTGCTACCAGCGATTCAGCGAAAATTTGTATGGAGTAGTCATCAAATCTGCGTGTTGTTTGACTCAATTATGCGTGGCTACCCCATCAACAGCTTTATGATGTGGGAAGTCAAAGATGGGCCAATCAAGAATGACTACAAATTCTACGAGTTTTTGAAGTCTTTTTGTCAGCGCTTCGGTGAGGAAAACCCTCATGAACCCACCAATGCGAGCTATAAGGACTTCAAGGCGATTATTGATGGTCAACAGCGGTTAACCTCCTTGTATATAGGACTTTGTGGTACCTATGCCTATAAAAAGCCTCGTGTTTGGTGGCCAAGCACACGCGATGACAGAGCTCTACCGCCGCGAAAGCTCTATCTTGACTTGATGGCTCCATTAGTCACGGAAGATGACGAGTCGTTGATGTACTACAACTTCAAGTTCCTCACCGATCGTCAGTATCAGGATTCTGTAAAAGCAGCGGATCCCGCTCATCACTGGCTATGTATGCACGAAGTTCTGAGATATCCGACATACGATGGCACCGATGTGTTACTCGAAGTTGTCTTGCTTGAGCTAGAGCGTCGAGGACTGACGGACAACAAGTTCGCAAACAAAACACTGCTGAAACTATACGATGTGGTTCGTGGCCAACGGATCATCCACTATTTCAACGAGAGCAGCCAAGAAATTGACCATGTTCTTGATGTGTTTATCCGTACTAACAGCGGCGGAACGAAGCTCGATTTCTCAGATCTACTGATGTCGATCGCTGTAGCCCATTGGGAAGGGGATTTTCGGAAAGAACTAGACGATTTAACGCATCACATTCACCAGAGCACCGAAATGGGTTTCTACATTGAACGGGACTGGTTGCTGAAGGCGTGCTTGACTCTTACTGGGGCTGATGTTCGTTTCAAAGTCAGGAATTTCAAGGGTGATCAGGTTGCCCGCATTCAACAGGAGTGGCCTGGAATCAAGGAGTGTATTACTGAGACATTTCGGTTGATCAGGCGTTTTGGCATAACACCCCAGTCTTTGACATCCAAGAATGCGGTTATTCCAATTTGCTACTACTTGTACCGAAAGCAGACCGGTAATGGCCTGATTTACACGCAAATCAATAATCTCGCAAAGTGCCACGAGCAACGATCTATGATCAGCCAGTGGTTCTATATGGCGCTTCTGAAAGGGGTCTTCGGGGGCCAGGCCGACACTATTCTCTCAAGCATGCGGGATCTACTGGATCAACACCTCAGTGAAAGATCGTTTCCGTTGGAAGCGATCATCGAGCGTTATCGAGCGACAAACAAAGATCTCAGGTTTGATGAGGAAACGCTTGACAAATTACTGGAGACTCAACACGGTGAAGGGCGTTGCCGCGCCTTATTACATCTATTGTTTCCAGAAATGAATGTGACCGAGATCTTCCACATTGATCACTTACATCCACAGTCAGCTTTCTCTAAAAAAGCGCTGAAAGGGCATGAATATCTAGCGGAGAATGAGGAATTAAGGGCGTTCTACGGTAACCCCGTCCACTGGAACGCTATCCCAAATTTGCATCTATTGAACCATTCACAGAACCAGTCCAAAAATGACAGGCCTCTTAAAGACTGGCTTGGTGATCAAAATATCCATCTGTCGGCGCGCGATTTGCTAGTCGAAAATGTTGCTTTAGAGTTTGAATCGTTCAAAGCGTTTTATGAAGCGAGGCATGAAGCCCTCAAACGGCGACTAATTTCACGTGTCTACATGGCTACGCCTGTCGTGCCAGAGGAAGTAGACGATAGCGAGGGTGAAGAAGTTTTGGAAGAAGCAGTTCTATGAGCAAACAAATAGAGACAGCGCTGTCTCGCTTGTTCGAAAAGCACCGAATCATTTTCTGGTACGACACCAAGTGCGAATTGCGCAGAGATTATGAAACGGCGACACTTCCGAACGTAGAGAAGCTGGAAATTGCCAACAATGAATATGGATTGAAATATCGTATTCTGCGCGAAGCGCCGGAGCAAAAATTTCTTCTGTATCAAGAAGGTCCGCAGCCAGCTGACCTGGATAACTGGTTGTTAGATGTGCAGTTGGCCCATGGCGAATTTCGTACCGACCAGGTGGCCATCTGGTTATCTGAGCTGGAGTTGGGCTTGGAGTTTGCTGAGCTCGCACAGACGCATGCGGAATTCTTCCAGGCTGCGAAACGCAAGGATGCCCTGAAGAACTGGTTGCAGACCGATGATACCGTTGGCCAGTTACGGCTAAAGATGCTGGCCGTGTGTGCCGGCAGCGAACCACGTATGGATTCGGTAGTAGAGACCTTACTTCAGCAGCTGGCTGAAGGCAGGGATGAGGGCATGCGGCTGATCGAGCGCTGTGGTCTGGATATCTTTCTCTGGGAGCAACTCACTCGCTTTTATGGCTATGCATCTACTGAGCCGAGCCTACGGGATTTCGTCATCGCGCTATTCAAGTCCTGCTATGCGATGAGCACCGATGGCGAGGTCAAAATGACCGGCGATGCCCTGGTGTTCCTCAAGCGCTGGAAAGACAGTCGGCAGTTCGAGGCAGGGTTTGAGACCTTATCCGCCGAGTGTGCCGATGTACTTGGCATTGAGAAGGATCTGGAAAAGCGAGATTTCCGCGATTTGATTGAGTTGGATTACTTCCGGCTGATTGACCAGAAAATTATCAGTGACTTGGTAAGAGCCGTAGTGGGCCGTACGGTCACCAGTGGCGATGTCGCCCTTTGGGTTCGTCAGCGGCGCCAGGGGCATTGGTACGGTGAGTTTCGGCACCTTTACGAGGCTGTCGAATTCGCCGCACGTTTTATGCAGATGCTAGGCGAGGCCACGCTAACCATGGAGAGTCTGGCCGATGGCGTGCAGCGATACAGCCGAGTTTGGTTTCAGCTGGATCAGCTTTATCGCAAGTTTACCTACCATGTGTGCTTTTCCGGACAGCCATCACTGATGGGAGAACTTAGTGAACAGTTGGAAAATCTGTATTCCAACAATTACTTGATGAAGCTTGGGGATGCATTTCAGAGCCACGTCGATACAAGCTCCAACTGGGAAGCTTACCCTGTTCGCCAACAGAAAGACTTCTTCGAACACTGGGTGCGCCCGTTCCTGCGCAAGGACAAACGCGTATGCGTGGTTATCTCGGACGCCATGCGTTATGAGATTGGGGACGAGTTGCTGAGTCTTATCCGTCAGGAGGATCGCTACAGCGCCGATCTTGAGCCTGCGCTCTCCATGCTTCCCAGTTATACCCAGCTTGGTATGGCTGCGCTGATGCCCAATAAAACCCTGTCGATTGCGGATAACGATACTGGTACGGTGCTGGTTGACGGCCAGAGCTCCCAAGGTACTGCCAATCGCACCAAGATATTGCAGGCGGCTCTGGAGGGGCGTGGTCAAGCCATCAGGGCGGATGAGTTTATGCAGCTCAACCGTGATGATAGCCGTGACGTGCTGAAAGGCAACGATGTGCTGTATATCTATCACAATCGAATTGACCACACCGGCGATAAAATGCATTCAGAGGGGCAGGCCTTCGAAGCGGCGCAACAAACTCTGGATGACCTGGTTCGCCTGATCAAGAAGCTGACGGCAGCCAATGCCAATAATCTGCTGATCACTGCCGATCACGGATTTATCTACCAGAACCGCGAGTTAGATGAGAGTGACTTTCTCAGTGTTCCCGTGGACGGAGAAAGCATTCTCTATCGGGATCGACGCTTTGTTCTAGGGAAAGGGCTGACAACATCTCCGGCGTTCCACCACTTCTCGTCCGAACAGCTTGCACTAGATGGGGATATGGAAGTGCAGATCCCCAAGTCGATCAATCGACTACGCTTGAAGGGCTCTGGCAGTCGTTTTGTTCATGGCGGTGCCTCCTTGCAGGAGGTGGTCATACCGGTATTGAAGGTGAATAAGAAGCGCCAGAGCGATGTTAGTGCCGTTGAGGTGGATATCCTGCGTGGGGCCAGTTCAGTGATCACTTCCGGACAGCTCGCGGTCACTCTTTATCAGTCAGGGCCAGTTACGGAAAAGATCCAGCCACGCTTGTTGCGTGCTGGCATCTACACCCAGGCAGGTGAGCTGATCTCCGATAGTCATGAGTTGGTGTTTGATCTGACCTCGGAGAACCCTCGTGAACGGGAGCTGCAGGTACGCTTTGTTCTCACCCGTAAGGCGGATGAGGCCAATGGCCAGGAAGTCTCCCTAAGGCTTGAGGAACAGCATGCTGGGACGTCTCATTTCAAGGAGTATAAGTCGCTCAGATATACAATGCGGCGATCCTTTACCAGCGATTTTGATTTCTGAGGACGGTAGCCAATGAACACGCTTGACCAAAAGATCAACGAACACTTTCCGGGCTTGGTGGTTCGCAAAGATCTGGTAAAGACGGTCAAGGGCAATGCCATTGTGCCGTCCTATGTGCTGGAGTATTTACTGGGACAATATTGCGCGACCAGTGACGAGGCCACTATTCAGACCGGTATTGAGACGGTGAAGGAAATCCTGGCCAAGCATTATGTTCATCGTAATGAGGCCGGGCTGGTGCGCTCCAATATCAAGGAGAAAGGGCGTTATAAGGTTATCGACAAGATCAGTGTCGCATTGAACGAGAAGACGGACGCTTACGAGGCTCAGTTTTCCAATTTGGGCATCAAAAAGGTACTGGTGGATTCCGGTACTGTGAAAGCTCACCCAAAGTTGCTGGTAAGCGGCGTGTGGTGTATCGCTGATATCGAATACGAGTTTGCCGAAGATAAGAATGCTAGCCCGTGGATCTTATCGACCCTTAAGCCGATTCAGCTGTCCCACTTTGATTACGACGCCTATGTAGAGGCCCGGCAGAAGTTCAGTATTGATGAGTGGATCGACCTGCTGATCCAGAGCATTGGTTTCAACCCAGAGATGTTTGGCAAGCGCAGCAAACTATTCCAGCTCCTGCGGCTTGTCCCCTTCTGCGAGCGAAACTACAACCTGATTGAGCTCGGACCCAAGGGAACTGGCAAATCACACGTTTATTCTGAATTCTCTCCCCACGGCATTCTAGTGTCCGGGGGCGAGGTGTCAGTTCCCAAGTTATTTGTGAACAACTCTAGTGGCAAAATTGGCCTAGTGGGCTACTGGGACTGTGTGGCTTTCGATGAGTTCGCCGGCAAGAATAAACGTGTCGATAAGGCCCTCGTCGACATCATGAAAAACTACATGGCCAACAAGTCTTTCTCGCGGGGTGTGGAAACGCTGGGGGCTGAGGCTTCCATGGTGTTCGTTGGCAACACCCGGCATACCGTCCCTTATATGTTGAAGCATTCTGACTTGTTCGACGAGTTGCCGGACAAGTTCTACGATTCTGCCTTTCTGGATCGGCTCCATTTTTATATTCCAGGGTGGGAAATCGACATTATCCGGGGGGAGATGTTCTCGGATGGCTACGGGTTTGTGGTGGATTATCTTGCTGAAATTCTGCGCTCCATGCGGAACTATGACTACTCCGATCAGTATCAGGAGCATTTCTCGTTATCTTCGGATATTTCGACCCGTGACCGAGACGGTATCAATAAGACATTTTCTGGACTCATGAAGATTCTGTTCCCTCAAGGTGGTGCTAGCAAAGGTGATATTGAGGAATTGCTGCGATTTGCTATTGAAGGGCGCAAGCGGGTGAAAGACCAGTTGATGAGAATCGACACTACCTATGGTCAGGTACGCTTTGCCTATATGAATAACGAGGGTAAAGAATCGCTGGTAACCACTCTTGAGGAAGAGGAATATCCTGGCTGCTATTACAAGACAGTGGCTGATGCAGATATAGAGAATGGCACGGCTGGGTCTCATTCTGTAGAGAAGCCACTAGATAGTGCAGTTAACGTGCCTGAACCCGAAAAGCATGGACTGGAGGAAAAACACCTAACCTTCCAGGAGAACCAGAAAGGAGTCTCATTCGATACTCTGTTTGGGCCTTACCTGAAGGGTACCAAACGTATCACAGTTACCGATCCATACATTCGCCTCTTCTACCAAATTCGCAACCTCATGGAATTTTTTGAGACCATCGTCAAGAACAAGGCCCAAGAAGATGAAGTCGTGGTTCACCTTGTTACTGTAAGAGATGAGTTCAAGGGCGAATTACAAGACGAGAGCTTTGAAAAAATCCAGGAATCTGCACGCACAGTCGGTATCGACTTCACTTGGGAGTTTGACGAAACCGGCACTATTCACGCGCGCCATATCGTATCGGACAATGGCTGGAAGATATCACTAGACAGAGGGCTAGACATTTTTCAGCACTACGAAATGAATGAGGCCTTCTCATTTACTAACCGCCTGCAGCAGTTTCGTTCCAGCAAAGCTTTTGAGGTAACTTTTATCAAACAGTCATAAAAGTAACGGGGGAGCGAAAGGGCAGGGCAGATCCCCAACAGTAGTTGCTCCTGAAAGTTAGATTACAGTGATTCATAGATTTTGCTATATGGAAATCAATTTCCTAAAAGATGCCAATAGTGGGGTTGCATAAAAAAGTCCTAAGATATGCTGTTTTATATGAATGATAGTTGTGGCCCAGCTGGCGGTGGCTAATAACACCAGCAGCACATCACGGTGAAAAAAATTGATTCGCTTCCGCACCGGGGATGTGCACCATGTGGATTGATGATACGCAGAAAAAGTGTTAAAAAAAGCAGAATACTTTAAAGTTTTTATTCTGCTTTTAGTTTAATCAACTAATATATTATTAATATTCTCCGAAAATATCAGCTGTTAAAAAATCATCATCACCAAAAGTGTTTCCTGAAATATCTGTTGAACCATACAAATTACCCTCAACATCTATAGCGCCACCTATTAACATTGGTAAGCCATTTGCTGGATTTATATTCGGATGATCACTTGTATCAATGTCACTAGTATTTAATAAATAGTTTTTCATTTTGAGATCCTCTTATTCAGAACCATTTACTTTCTTCAAGCTCATTATGTTGCGAATTAGTTTCAATATTGCTGATTATGCTCATATACGACTGCATATTCACAAACTTTCCCTCACTCCTCCTTAAAGAAAAAGAAACTTCAACCTCATAAGAACTCTCAAGCTCTTCTGCCGACTCAACTACTGACACCATTATATCTTTTACAGTTTTCATGACTATGACCTCTTTCATCTGCGAAACAGTGATCCAAACCAGCGAATACTTTGAATTTCTAATGGAAAATTCCTTACAAAGTGGCCGTAGCACTCTCCTGTCTAATTCTAAGCCAAGAGCTTGATGCTGCAAGGGGCAAGCTACAAATCTATCTATGTACGTAGCCCCCCCCCTGCGTTACAGGCTAAGTCCTGTAACGCAGGGGGGAGATTAATAGCTTTTCAATCAAAAAAACTTACAGTCCAAGCGATCGTCGAAATTCATGCCGATCAAACTGACCATGTGTTTTTTCTCGGTCAGCATGATATTTTTCGAGGTCCTCAATTTTTTCATCTTCTTCTAACGTTTCATGGTCTTTAGTAATTTTCGATTGGTAATCTGTAATGTACTTCATGGATCTTGCTGACTCTATCAAAGTACCCATTTTTGAATTAATTCTTCTGATTTTACTAAACTTATCTTCAGCGATCATAATTGCTTTCTTTTCTGTGTTTGAACACTTTATGAAAGCTCCAGAAGGCATTTTAAATGCCTTCAACATACCTTTATTAACTGGGTCACTATGTACACCTTTACCCCTATATCTTTTCCATCGAATCACAACCGCAGTCTTTCCTTTTGTTACTATGCAAAAATGTTTCCAGTATCTGAAGTGAGGATTTTTGGTTTTGTCATGATTTAACGAATTATTAAACTCTTCCACGATTAAAAGGGCATAAACATAAAGAAAATCTATCAAGGAATAAATTTGAGCAGCCGTAATGTCACAGAGAATATTGGCATGTTGGTTGAAATCAAAAAGTGCTTTTTGAAAATCATTCATCTCTACAGGCATGCAATTTTCAAGGTCAATTAAAAACTCATGAAAATCTTTATTTTCATAAAACTCAGAAAGATTGTTTTCAAAAGCTATATCCAAGTCGATAGCTTTCTCCAACTCATCAATATCGTCGATATCGTTTATATTCACAAAAACTCCTCCTTTAACACTCTAAATGAATTTTTTATAATAACCAAATATTAATTTTAAAAGAGTGCTGAAATTAAGAAAAATACGTGTTTAGCCATACCGTTGCGTATTCCGCCCTATCGTGACCGCCCATTCCGTTTGAACGTGACCGTCTGTTCTGGATGATGGTGACCGCGCATTCCGTTTTATCGTGACCGATTTTGGGCAGTTTTCCGGAATCG
>NZ_JBANSO010000021.1:0-85806 GCF_037070225.1 Vreelandella indica | reverse complement strand
CGAGGCTGCTCGGGTGGCCGGCCGGGTGGCCGCTTCAGGTGCGGTGCCGCCAGCTTCTGCAGGCCGGAGTGACTGCGCAGTCGGCCCAGGTACTCGATGTCGCGCTCTTCCAGGGCCTCCAACGTCGCGTTGTCGGTGAAACCGGCGTCGATGCGCACCCGAACCTGGGCGCCGGTGCTCTCGTTGAGTCGCCGCACCAGATGCGGGATCCAGGTGTCGGCGTTCTCGGCCGGGCCGGCGTTGCCCTCGCGCAGCAGGCCGCCCACCATGTCGCCGGTCTCGGCCAGCGAGGCGACCAGCGGCGAGTAGATGCGGGCCCCGTAAAGGCCATGATAGACCGACCCGCCCTGGTGGCCATGCACCTCGATCGGCAGGCCGTCGATGTCCAGCGTCAGCTGCTTGGGACGCTCGCCGTTCTGCAGCGAGGTCAGGCGCCAGACCACCAGCCGCAACAGGCCTTCGTGCACGGCATCGATATTGTCGTTACGACCGAGGCAGCTCAGCAGCCGCGACAGCGTGGCTTGAGACGGCCGGTCCTGGACCAGGGGCGTCATGCCGCGTGCATCGCTGCAGGCCAACTGCCAAAGCGGGTCACGGCGCAGCGTGTCGGTATCGCTGAGATCGATCCAGCCCATCGCACGCTGCAGCACCAGGGTACGCAACTGGCTGGCCAGCGAATGACGGATGCGCAGCGGGTGGCGTCGATCGACCAGATTGTCTTCCAGCGCCTCGATCACGCCGCTGTTGTCGAGGGCTTCACGCAGCAGCAGGGCGCCGCTGTCGCTGGTGGTGCGCTGGCCGCTCAGCTCAACACGGACAGCGCCGTTGCATGAGGGCGTCCAGGTGGATAGGCTTTCACCCATGGCGAGTGGTCCTCTTGAATCGTGTTCTGGCAGGAACATCCTGATTCTACAAGAGAAAACCACTTGCCATCTTCGTTTTCAGGTCGGCCTCATGAATAAGCCGGGATCAAGTGGTAACAGATGGGCATTGGTCATCGCTGGATCGCACCTCTGCTGGGATCGCCCCGGACCCAGCAGCGATCTCCGAAGCCGTGGTACAGGTCTATTCTGCCCGCGCCTATAATTGGCGTGGGGCGTTTGGCGAACATATCTGGATCGCGACGAAAGCAGAGAATGCTGATAGCTACCGGCTGCATCAAGTATTGAGCTGGCGTCGCCCTACGGTGGTCTCTTCTATCGATACCCCTGATCGCGCTTGGTTTGGTAACCCGCCCACGCTGTTGGCTGATTACCGCGGTGATGCGGCTGTACAATTAATACCCAAGATAGAATCCGCTGCTGCTGACTACCCACAAGCTGATCTGTATCGCGTATGGCCTGGGCCTAACAGCAACAGCTTTATCGCTTGGGTTATTCGTGAAGTGCCCGGCTTTGAGGTGATGCTGCCCGTTACCGCTATCGGCAAAGATTATATTTTCAACGGTATTTTGGCACCCACGCCAAGTGGCACCGGTTACCAGCTCTCCTTAGGCGGGGTGGTCGGTATTATGCTGGCGCTAGAAGAGGGCATCGAGATTAATGTTCTCGGTTTGAGTTTTGGTATTGATGTGATGCGCCCTGCCTTGAAGTTGCCGGGTATAGGGCGCCTTGGAATGCCCGCACGAGTAGCGGGCGGTGAACTTTAGTTTTTGACAACCTGCGCCTGGAGAAGGGTGTAATCAAGTGCTTCGATGAAACCATCAACTATATCAATGTTATAACGTCTTCTCAGCGCTTTCGCTCGGCCTGCAAACGCTCCCGATCCCAACACAATGGGCGTCAAATTTAACCTGATTGCTTCTTGAATTGCTTCGTGAAGGCGGGCTTCGGCAAGCTCCGTTTGCGCGGCGGTGTCGGCTACCCCAATGCCGGTGGCCACCACTCGGCAGCGCATGTTCAGCCCATAAGATTCGCTAAGCGACGCAATAGTGGGAACTGCTTCATCAAAGGTAGTGATTACCGTAAATTGGCCGCCAGTCGCCGCTGCATGGCGAATCGCCGCTTCCGCTAAGCTGATCACCGGCACCTGGGTGAGTATGCGGGCTTCAGCAATGGCGATATCGTCAAAACAGGCCATGATATAGCCTGAAAATCCCTCGGCGTTGCGCCTTTGAATAAGTGCTAAGACTTGCTGGGTCGCTGCTGCTTTGTCCTGTTCGGTTTCGATAGCATAGGGCCCGTGAGGCGGACTAGTGACTTCTGTCATCACCCCAGGTGGGGAGATGCTATGTACGACCTCTCGAATATTATCAGTGACGGTGTTGTTGGTATTGGGATTAATAATTAAAAAGCGTGGCGTGTCTTTCACTATTTTTTGATGATGGTTCATTAGCGGCCCACCAGCAGGTCTGGAAGCCACATCACAATGCTTGGCCACACCATAATCGCAAGGGTAAACAGCGCCATAATAGCCACGAAGGGCATTGATCCCCAAATCACATCATTAAAACTACCGCCATCTTTGCGAACGCCCTGAACCACAAATAGGTTCATACCCACCGGCGGGGTGATGAGCGCAATCTCGCACATCAACACGATGAAAATCCCGAACCAGATAGGGTCAATGCCTACAGCCATCACCATGGGTACCGTGATGGGTACGGTAAGTACCAGCATCGACATCGCATCCATAAAGGTGCCGAGTATCACGTAAAACACCAGCAACACGAGGAGCAGGCCGACAGAGGTAAGACCAAACGAAGCGACCCACTGAGTAAGCGCCTGGGTGACCCCGAGCATTGATATGGTCACGTTGAGCAGGAGGGCGCACATCAATACGATGATGACCATACCCGTGGTCTTGGCTGCCTGAAACGAGCAGTGAATAAGTAAGTCGAGACTCATTTTTCCGCCACCGATAATAAACACTAATGCAATGACGACACCAATGGCCGCTGATTCAGTTGGAGTTGCCAAACCGCCGTAAATGCTGCCCATTACCACACCAAAAATAACCACGGGCGGAATCAAGTGTTTTGAGAGCGTCAGCTTTTCATTAAGCGGTAAATTTACTTCCACCATTGAAGCGTTACCTGCTTTGCCGTGAGCAATAAAAAGATAAACAGAGAACAGCAGCGCCAAGGTAATTCCCGGGATTAAGCCAGCTGCAAATAGTTGGCTAACCGACGTATTGGCTAATTGGCCATACACCAACAGGTTAATGCTGGGGGGAATCAGAATCCCTAGTGTGCCACCTGCGGCTAAAGAACCCAGCGAAGGACGAATGGGGTAGCGGTACTCCTGGAGGGCGGGAAGCGCAATCGTGCCCACCGTGGCAGCCGTAGCAACGGATGAGCCAGAGGTCGCGGAGAACAGCGTGCAGGTGGCGATATTGGTATGCAGTAAGCCACCGGGCAGCTTGTTGAACCATACCGCTAACGCGGCGTACATTCGGTCTGCAATGCCACCGCGTAGCAGCAGCTCTCCCAGCAACATAAATAGCGGTATAGCGAGCATAGAGGGGCTGTTTAAGCTACTCCACACCACGCCGCCCATCATGTCGACCAGTGGCGCGCCATACATAAGATAGCCCCCCAATACCCCGACAAACAGAATAGCAACCGCGACCGGTAAGCTGAGAAGCATGAGCGTCAGCATGACCAAAAACGCGGCGATAATCAGCGGTATGCTCATGGTTTGCCTCCATCACGTTGATCTAAGTCGGCTAGTTCTGCTTCTAGCTCCTCAGATACCGAGCTTGGCCCGAACTGGCGATTGAGTGATGTCCAGTCACGTTTTAGTAGCAGTAATAGCGCTTTGCCTGAGAGAAATGCCGCTGCCACGCTAAATGCCGTCATCGCCACTAGCCAAACGGCCTGCGGATAGATAAGGGGAGTCGCCCAAGGTGTTTGTGCTATTGAGCGATACAACTGAGTCTCTAGCACGGTCTGCACCGTGAAGTAGAGTAAGAAAGCGGCTAACAGCCCCATCGAAATGGCTGCCAGCGCGTTGAGTACTGCCTGGGTAGTGGAGGGAAGGCGCATGTGCAGCAGGTTGATGCGGATATGCGACTGCTCAACCATGGCAACGCAAAAGGCCAGCGGTGCTGCAATAGCAATGGCGTAGCCGCCCAGTTCGTCGACACCCCCCAGTGAGAGTGAGAGAAACTTACGTATCAACGTTTCGAGGGTGATTAAGACCGCAAGCAGCAACATTACGCCGCCGAAAATGATGCCAAGAAGGCGCGAGTAGGTGGTCATGTTCGCTCCTCGCAACTTATAGGCCTAACTGAGTGCCAACGGTTTCGCGCCAAGCGGCTTCACAATCAGCCGCCACAGCGTTGCACTGGCTAGCCCAGATAGGCAGTGATACTTCCTCAACAGCAGCCTTAACGGTCGCTAGATCTGCTTCTGAAACGGGCACTTCGGTTAGCGAGTAAGCGGTGCCGAACTCGCAGGGGGATTCACCCGCATTGCAGCGCATGGCGTCTTCATATAGCTCTTCGGAGTATTGCCAGATATCGTCGCTAAGGGTGGCGACAGCCTCTTCCAACTGAGTCTGCTGTTCGGCAGATAAGCGATTCCAGCTATCCATATTGATGGCATAGCCATTGATTGCTAATTGCAGTGCAATGGGCAGCACCGTGCTGGTGGCTTCGGGCCAGCCACCAGAGTTAGCGGAGGCTGGGCCGGTAATGGCGCAGTCCACAACGCCACGGGAGAGCGCTTGCTGCACGTCGCCAAACGGCATGGAAATGCCGGTAGCACCTAGCTCGCCCACGAAGTTAGCCGCGCTTTGATCACCTACACGCACGCGCAGACCTTGAAGGTCGTCTAAGCCAGTAATTTCATCGCTGCAAAAAATCACCTGAGGGCCTGCGGGCCAGACACCTAGCAGCTTGGCGTTGAAGCGATCTTGTAGGCGAGCATCTACGTAATCATAAAAGGCCATCACATTATTACGTCCAGCTTCAAAGCTGGTGTTGAGCCCGATCAAATCAAGACCCAGGATGGATGGCTCGTCACGACTCACTTGAGGCCCGCGTAGCGATACGATGTCAAATAACCCTGAATTCAATACGCGTAGGCCGTCGGTGTCTGGAATGCCCGCGACATCAACCGGAATATACTGAACAGACACATCCAGGCCACTATTTTCGGCCAGCGCTTCAAAGAAGGGCTGTTCTTTGTTTTGTGCGATAAGCCCAGAGCCTGCGGGTTGACCCAGTACTTTCAGCGATATGGTTTCCGCCTGTGCGGTGGGTACAAAGAGGGCTGTGGAGATGGCGGCGATCAATGCAGTGCGTTTTAACATATCGGTTTCCTATTGAGGTTTTACCACTGACGTATTTCTAAACGGGGTGGCGTGGCATGGAGGTATTTGAACAGCGTGTGCTGTACAGTTATTGCTATGTAGATCCATATTTCATGCCATAATCAATAAGAAACTGCAGTTTCATATTTAAATCAAATGATTACCCCATTTAGCTTGGTCGAACACGTTTATATCGTGAAATGAAAATGCACGCTATAAGTGCATTGAGTGAGTCCTGTGCGCTATCTAAGTGCTTTAAATGCCCAGTAGTGTATTTTAAAGCTCTTCAAAACGATCATTAAGCATTTCGATGCGGCGCAATCGGGATCTTGATGCATCGCCTGCAAGCTCAATTGTGCGCATAACAATCAAATGGCAGAGCGCCATCACGGCGGTATGATTGAATAATGGCCCGGTTGCTAGCGTGTGGCAGCGGAAGTGCCAGGTGGCCATGGGCTCTGTAGTGAGGCCTTCATCGGTAATATAAAGCAGCTTCGTGCCGCACTCTTTGGCATGGTCAAGCAGCTGTTCGGTCAGTGCCACACGGCGGCGAAGACCAAAGATAATGACACAATCATCCCGTGTGAAATTCACCAACTGCTCCCCTAGCGTTTCGCCGCCACCGGGCAAGCTGGTTACCTGCTCAACTACCTGGGTTAACTGCCAGCGCAAGTAATCAGCAAAAGGGTGACTGGCACGAAAGCCAATCACCCATGTTTTACGAGCGCTGAGAATGGTTTGTGCAACATCGTCAACTTCCGCTTGGGTAACAGTGGCAAAGGTTCGATCTAGATTAGCTTTGCCCTGCTCCAGATTGCTGGTAAGGGAGTGCTCTTCAGTACGCGCGTCGGATGAAGGAAGAAAAAGCCTGGAACCGGTGGTTTGCTCTTCACGGGCATGTTTGCGGGCTGCCTCATAGCTTTCATAACCTAACCGCCTTACAAAACGTGACACCGTGGCTTTAGAGACGTTGGCAAATTTAGCGAGCTCTTGGGCATCGTAGCTGGCTAATTCGCCAGGGAAATCACACACGAACTCGCCCAGCCTCCGTTCGGCAGGGTGGAGTGTGGGCAGAGCGCTGCGCACGCGAGTTAGAAACGAGCGTTCCTGATTGATAGGCGACATTATTTTCCTGAAATCTCAGTTTCATAAATAATGAATGCTGATTAGCGTTAGGGCAACAATAAAAGATATACATAGTTTGGTTTGTAGATACTTTTATACTAAAATTGTATCTGCAGATAGAAGAGGTGACTATGCAAACAGCACATGATATTTCCCAAAACAGAGCCGCGGCGGCGGCGGGTTTGAAAGCGGCGGTGCGCATTCTGGATAAGTGGCGTGCGTCTGGCGAGCAGGGCGAGGCAATTTTGCGCGTTTCCCATAGCACATACGCACGTGCCCGGCGGGGAGATATTGCCGAGATCAAGTTAGATAGTGACCAGCTTACCCGGATCAGCTATTTGCTAAACATCCATGCAGCGCTGCGGATGATATTTGATAATCCAGAGAACCTTTATGGGTTCGTTAACATGATTAATCATAACCCTTACTTTAATGGCCGCACGCCGCTGGAGATTATGGGGTCAGGGGATTTTGCAGCGCTTTATGAAACGTTTAAGCGCATCGATAGCCTGCGAGGTGGTCAGTGGTGAAGGCTACTGATTTGCTGCCTTTACCACCCAGCGAAGTCACTGGATATCGTTTAATTAATAGTAAGTTTCCACCGATTGACCTGTTCGATGATGTGGCCAGCGCTGAGGAATTTGCCGCGTTGCACGCGCTGCAAGCATTGACTAATCCACGTTTGCAAAATGAAGTGGGTAATTTAGCGCTGTTACCACCGGAGCAGATCCCGTTTGGCATACGTGGCTGCTCATATGCGGTGGCACCTTTTACTCATGTAAACCCGCAGGGTTCTCGCTTTAGTGATGGCAGCTTTGGCGTGCTCTATTTTGCCGATACGCTTGAAACGGCAATTGCCGAAGTAAAGCATCATCAACAAGTGCATTGGAGCAACATACCCGGTTTGCACTACGAACGATTTGTCTTTCGTGGTTTGAAAGGCATCTTTAATGAAGCGGGCGTGGGGGATGCGCTGGCATTACCCATAGACCATGCCATTTATACGCCCGATGATTACTCGGTCTCACAACCATTCGGTGCAGAGGTTCGTCGCGCGATGAGTGGCCTTCGCTATCGCTCGGTTCGTTTGCAGGGCGCAAACTGTTGGGCGCTTATGACGCCTATTGGCGTGACTGACATTATCCAAACCACTCATTTGGAAATGATTTGGAACGGCACCATTACCCAGGTAAGCCATCTGCGCTTTTCTCATGGGTGACGAGAAGAAGATTTAGCTGTTCTGCTGCTGCTCAGTAAATCGCTGCATTATATCCAGCGTTTCATCGCTCACGTGGTGCTCCATGCCTTCAGCGTCAATACGAGCAGTAGCATCTTTGACCCCAAGCGCGCGTAAAAAATGCAATACGATATCGTGTCGCGCGCGTGAGGTTTCCGCCATTTTCTGTCCTGCCTCGGTCAGAAACAGAGAGCGGTAGGGCTTGCTAGTCACCAGCTCAAGCTCATTTAGACGCCTAATCATTTTCGATACGGTTGCCTGACTCACCGCCATGCGGTTGGCAATGTCCGCCGCACGTGCTTCGCCACGATGCGTTAGTAAATCCCCAATCAGCTCAACGTAGTCTTCAATCAGCTCGGTTTCATGGGCATTACGCACCGTTGCATACTGCTGAGCATGCTGCTCCACGGGCGGAAGGGCATCACCATGAATGCTTGGGGCGGTTAATGAAGCGTTCGGATTAGAATCAGTCATTGGCAAATTATATCGGAAGCAGTGGTAATAATCATTGGATCGTACTTGGGATAGTAGCCTATTTTTACGCAACATTGTTAGCCAAGGCTAAACTATTTGCACAGTGCTTTATTTTTGAGCTACAGTCTACTTATCAGTAATGCGAAAGGGATGAATAATGAATAAGCGCAATCTTTGTATAGCTTTGAGCCTGCCGCTGTGGTTAAACGCAGCAATGGTGAATGCTCAGGGTGAGGATGTTGCGCCATCGCCTTTGAATGTTGCCGTAACGTTTTCCGTGCTTGGCGATATTGTTACCCGCGTGGCGGGGGAGAATGCCAACGTATCAGTATTAACCCCAGTTGGTGCGGAAGTGCATGAGTGGGAACTGACCCCAAGTAATTTTGCGGCGCTAGAAACAGCAAACATCGTTTTCTATAACGGTTACCAGTTGGAGCAGTGGATGCCCCAGGTGGAAGCAACCCTTGTAGATGGCACGCCGCTAGTGGCGGTAGCTGAAGCTTCTGAGTACCCCACTCAAACCATTATTACCGGCGATATGGAAGGCGATGTCGATCCCCATCTCTGGATGGATCCGCGGGCTGTGGCTACCTACGTTCAGGTAATTGCTAACGAGCTAGAGCATGTACTTCCTCAGCGGGCTGAAGAGTTTCAGCAGCGTGCTGAGGCGTTGAAAGAAGAGCTATATACGCTGCACGTTGAACTTCAAGAGCGCTTAGAAGCGATACCTGACGAACGGCGGGTATTGTTAAGTAGCGAAGCTGCCTTTTTATATTTCTCAGATGCCTACCATTTTGAACATGACGGCATCTGGGGCACCAACGCTGAGACCGAGGGCTCGCCCCGTCAGCTTATGCGAGTGGTGGATATGATCAATGAGCGCCAACCCGCCGCGCTGTTTTGGGAAAGCACTATTTCTGACCGCCATGTGACCAGTTTGGCACGGGATACGGGCGTTAAAGTGGCTGGGCCTTTATATGTGGACTCATTGAGTGAGCCAAGTGGTGAAGCTGGCGACTATTTTACCATGATGCGTCACAACGTTGAGTTGTTGCGTCAGACCTTGGCAACCGAGTAAATAGCGATGGCAACTACCCTGGGTGATGCCCCTGTGGCGATTGAGATCAAAGGCCTCTACGCGGCCTACCAGCGTCAGCCGGTGCTTGAAAACATTAACCTGCGTTTTCCGGCAGGCCAATGGACCGCTATTGTAGGCCCGAACGGGGCAGGGAAATCGACACTTTTTCATGTGCTTACCGGTAGCATGAAGGCACTGCGTGGCAGTGTTCAGGCGTTTGGTGAGCCGATTTCGACGCACCGTAAAGCGGGACATATTGCTTATATGGCTCAGCGTGAAGCGATTGAATGGGATTTTCCTGTCTCGGTTTGGGAAACCGTTATGGGTGGCCGCTATGGGCATATGCGTCATGACCCCTTGTGGCGGCGCCTGCTGCCTTCACGTTGGTATGATTCCCGTCATGGCGAGGCGGTAAAGAGAGCGCTAGAAGCGGTGGATATGCTGGCGTTGGCGAAACGCCCGATTGGCGCGCTATCCGGTGGGCAGAAAAAGCGTGTACTACTTGCCCGTACGCTTGCTCAGCAGGCCAACATTTTACTGCTTGATGAGCCACTGGCGGGTGTAGACCCACCTAGTGAGCGGTTGATTTTAGACGTGCTGGCCGGTGAGCGAAAGGCCGGACGTACGGTAATCATGGTCACTCACGATATGCCGGGGGCACGGCGCCACGTCGACCATGTGGTGTTGATCAATCGTTTTATTCGTGGGGTAGGCTCGCCTGATAAGATGCTCAGCGATGCCAAGTTAGCTGAGCTTGCGGTGAGTTCTACCGAGCAGACGGCGAATAATGTGCAGGTCGATAAAGCATCTTCCTTTACGGCAGCGCAGGGGTAACTAACGTGGCAGAACTAATGACAACACTTGGCCTGTTTGGCGATGCGTTGGTGAGCTGGCTCATTGCCGCCATCATGCTTATTGTCAATTTATTTCCCGGTAGCATTTCAGATGCTTTCCAGTACGCCTTCATGCAGCGCGCCTTATTAACCTCGGTGTTGGTGGGTGCTATCTGCGGTATTTTATCCTGCTACGTGGTGCTTAAGCGCTGGTCGCTTCTAGGCGATGCGATCTCTCATGCGGTGCTGCCAGGGGTGGCCATTGCCTATCTGTTAGGCTGGCCCTTCTTTATTGGCGCGTTTATTACTGGCGCGCTGACCTCAGTGGGCATTGGTGCGATCGAGCGCCACACGCGAATCAAATCCGATGCGGCCATGGGATTAATGTTTACCGGTGCTTTTGCACTGGGCATTGTGATTATCAGCAAAATCGCCTCCAGCACCCACCTGATGCATATCCTGTTTGGCAATGTGCTGGGTGTTCAGCAATCGGCACTATTGCTGACCTTAGTGGCCAGCGTGATTGCCTTGCTGGTGGTGTGGCTCGCTTATCGGCCGTTGCTGCTCTACGCGTTTGACCCCCAGCAGGCTCAGGCGCTGGGTTTCAATACCAGCGTGATTCACTACGGTTTGATCTTGCTGCTGACGCTTACCATCGTGGCGAGTTTAGAAACGGTGGGCATTATTTTAGTGGTCGCGATGCTTATTACTCCAGGCGCCACGGCGCACTTACTCACGGACCGCTTTAAAACCATGATGCTGATTTCAGTGGGCGTGGGCGTTAGCTCAGCGGTCATTGGGCTGTGGCTTTCTGTGGTGTTGGACGTTGCTTCTGGCGGCACCATTGTATTGGTCGCTACCAGTTGGTTTTTTATGGCGCTGCTTTTTTCGCCCAAGCAGGGTGTATTAATGCGTTTTTGGCGCCACCGTCAAATCGGCTAGCGCCGGATATTCACAACAGAGGTGTTTGTAGGCTTTCCCAGGTTTTTTCGGCGATCCCGATGCCAGCGCCCGTCATTAATAGGTACGTTTGATCGACGCCGGCAGCACGCAGAGGCGCGGCTTCATCTTGAAAGTGAATGCCCGCAATTATGTGGCCGGTAAATCCCGCTTTGCGCAGTTCGCGAGTAGCAATCAATTTGCTTTCAAGTTCCGGGGTAGCCAACGTGGCTGCCGCTAGATGGTTGATATTGAGATGATGCCAGAACCCCACGTCCTCAATATCGCCATAAAATACTCGTCGTTGGGTGTTTATTTTATTGGGATCTGAATCAATACCCACAGCAGACAACCCTTTCTCAGCAAAAAAATCGTAGGCGGCGTTACCGGTTCGGCCCATACCCAGCACTAGAATGGTGGCACTACCTAAATCCACTGGTTGTTCATCGGGATGGCGAGCGTGTCGTTCAAAACGCAGCAAGCTTTTTTCCCAACGATCAAAAAGCTGGTGGGCAATGCGGTTTAGCGGTGCTGCGATGACAAACGACAGGGCAACGGTAATCGCTAGCGGAACAAGCCACTCTTGTAAAATGCTGGCGGCAACAATTAAGCCGAACTCACTGTAAGCCGTTAGGCTCAAGCCTCCCAGGAAGGCATTACGCGCTCTGATGCGAAAAGCAATGAGAAGGGCAAAAAACAGAACCCCTTTTAATGGAAGTAGAATAGCCAGTACCACTGCAAATAACAGTGCTTCTTTATCGGGCAAACCTGCCATGCCAATCTGCAGAAAGAAGCTGATTAACAGTACTTCTTTAAGCCCCCATAGCGCCTTGGATAATTCTTGCGCGCGAGGGTGCTTTGCAAGTAGCAGGCCCATTACCAGGGCGCCTACCTCGGCGCTTAACCCCACGGCCTCAAAGCCCATACCACCAACCGCAATGGCTAACACAGCACCTAATAGCACCAGAAGCTCATCGTGCTGAGCCATGTTCATTAGCCAATAAAGCACTGGTCGTAATAGCGGCAGTAAGAAAACTAGCAATGCCCAGGGGCTAGGGGAGTCACCGCTGTAAATACTGAGAACCGCTAAGGCAACCAAGTCTTGAATGATGAGAATGCCAATCGCAATACGGCCGTGTAGGGCACGTAGTTCGCGTTTGCTTTCGAGCACTTTAGCGGCCAAAACCGTACTTGAGAAAGAGAGCGCAATCGCCAAAAGTATTGCTTTATCGAGGGGAAGCGAAAGAAAAATAACAAACCCTGCGGTAAACAACAGGCAGGTAATCATTAGGTGTATAAAAGCGCTACCCAGCACTACGGGTTCTGCCAAACTGCGTATATTGAGTTTAAGGCCAATGGTAAACAGCAGTAGTAGCACCCCTAAATGAGCAAGATGCTCAAGCAGTGGGCCCGCATCGCTGGGTAGGCCAATACTGGGGCCAAAGGCATTAAGAGCAAACCCTGCTACCAAGAACCCCACGAGTGGCGGCAAACTTAGCTGGCGTGCCGCGATGCCAAAGATTAACGCTACCGATAAAATAACTACTTCAAACATGCCGCATCCCTTGAGCGTGTAACAGCGCTGACTATCTTCCAACCCGCCAGTGCTTTTGCATTTCTATAAAGGTGAAAGATGCTGACCAAGTGATCAGCACAAAACCGGTTAATGCCAACGTGCCATATAAAAAGCGCACCGGCCCAGTAGCATAAATATCGCCATAGCCCACAGTGGTATAGGTCACTGCAGAGAAAAAGATATAATCCAATACATTAAAGCTGTCGTAACCTTGTAAAGCACCAATGCTCAGCTGGTCGGTTAGCCACCAACCAGTGATCCCAAACAGCCAAATTTCGACTATGTGAGTCATCAATACGCCAAACGCCATTCCGAGAATGCGTTGCCGATGCGGTCTTCGCGATGTTTCAATTTGGCGTGAGATAAGCCACAGGGCTTCGTAATGGAGCAGTACCGCAATAACGACGACCACAAAGGTCGTTACCACAACGGCGATATGCTCAGGGTAGGGAATAGTCATCTACGCAATTATCAACTGGATTCACCGTTGCCACTTAGCATAAACGAGTGCCCATCAGCAGCAAGTTAGCATCCGCCTGCTGCCAGCCCCACCATGCGAGCATCAAACAAGTCAGCAGCAGAAGTGCTGCGATGGCCTTAAGTAAAAAATGGATTGTCATGTGGATACCGTTGTGGGCTGTGAGCGTTCTAGCGGCTTTTCGCTAATAAACCAATGCAGTGCAGCTGCGATGACCGAGAGCACAATAGCAAGTTGCCATACTGTATTGTAGTGCCCGGTAAGGTCATAAAAATAGCCGCCCAGCCAAACGCCCATAAAAGAACCTAGCTGGTGAAATAGAAATACGATGCCGCCCAGCATGGATAGGTGGCGTACACCAAACACTGAAGCCACGATGCCATTGGTTAACGGAACGGTGGAGAGCCATAGTAACCCCATGGCGATACCAAATACGTACGCACTCACAGGGCTTAGCGGCAAATATACGAACGCCGTAATCACCACGCCGCGAATCAAATAGAGCCAGGTTAGCAGCTTGGGTTTTGACCAAATGCCACCCATCCAGCCAGCGGTATAGGTGCCGACAATATTAAATAAACCCACTAACGCCAGCACCGTTGTTCCTACCTGAACGGCAAGACCGTTATCAAATAAGTAGCCGGGCAGGTGGACGGCAATAAACACCACCTGAAAACCACACACAAAAAAACCTAGGCAGAGTAGCCAAAAGCCTTTTTGGCTTGCTGCTTCGTTGAGCGCATCTTTAAGGCTTAGATCGGCGGCTGTTTTGGCCGAGGGCTTGTCACGTAACATCGCTCCCAATGGAATGATGATGGTGGCAATGGCAGCCATGGCCATCAACGCAGCGGCCCAACCTAGCCACTCAAGAAGCCCCAGCGTACCGGGCAGCATTGCGAATTGCCCAAACGAGCCCGCGGCGCTCACAATCCCCATGGCCATGCTGCGCTTTTCAGGCGCCACCGCGCGGCCAACAGCGCCCAAAATGACGGAGAACGTAGTGCCTGATAAGCCTAGGCCTATCAGAAGACCTGCGCTGACCGTCATGCCTAGCACTGAAGTGGAAAGGCTCATAAACAGCAGCCCCAAGGCATATAATAAGCCACCCACAACGATAATCTTAGCCGCGCCGAAACGGTCAGCCAGCGCGCCGGTAAAGGGTTGTGATAAACCCCAAACCAGGTTTTGTAACGCGAGGGCGAAAGCAAACACACCGCGCCCCCAGCCTAGCTCGCTGCTGAGTGGCTCCATAAAGAGCCCAAAACCATGACGTAACCCCATGGCAGTGGAGATAACCAAACTTCCCAGGATAATCAATAGCAGTGAGTGGCGATGAATGAGAGCCATGATGTTCTCTTTATTTGCAGGCTTAGCGTTTGTTCACTATCGCATGAGTCGTGGGGGTTTAAAAGCTAGGAATAGGCTGAGACGCAATGTTAGTTTTACCCATTTAATCTGCTAAAATCCGCCCCCTTCGCCGTTAGTGACCTCTCAATAACTCTAGGGATCTTCATGAATGCAGTAATTCTTGCGGTGCTGGTGATGGTGGCACTGTCACTCGCCCGTGTCTCGGTGGTATTCGCACTGGTGGTGGGCGCGTTAGTGGGTGGCTTGGTGGGCGGTTTATCGCTTGAGCAAACGCTTGGTGCTTTTAATGAAGGCGTCGGTGGCGGGGCTCAAGTGGCACTGGCTTATGCCACCTTGGGTGCCTTCGCGGTGGCTATTTCCCGCTCGGGGCTGCCGGACATGCTGGCAAATCGATTGATTACGCTGCTGGGCAAAGAAGAGGCTACGATTGCGCATCAGGCGCGAGTCAAAATGTTGCTGCTGACGGCAGTACTGTTAGTCGCCATCTCTTCGCAAAACGCTATCCCGGTGCATATCGCCTTTATACCGGTGCTGATTCCGCCGCTATTAACGGTGATGAACCGCTTAAAGCTGGATCGTCGTGCGGTGGCATGTGCGCTCACCTTTGGTTTGACGGCACCTTATATGTTGCTGCCGGTAGGCTTTGGGGCGATTTTTCTTAATGACATTTTGCTGGCCAATTTGAATAGCGCCGGTGAGCCGTTAGGGTTAGAAATTACCCGTGGCATGGTGCCGATGGCCATGGCAATACCGGTCGGTGGTATGGCGTTGGGATTAATCGTTGCGCTGTTTTGGAGCTATCGCCGTCCTCGTGACTATCAGGCGCAAGATATTGCCGCGAATGTGTCTGAAGCTCATGCACCTGCTAAACCGCACATGCTGGGCCTGGTGATGTCGGGGGTAGCGATCGTCGCAGCACTCGGCCTGCAGCTGTATAGCGGCTCAATGATACTGGGTGGTTTGGTGGGTATTGGGCTGCTTTCAATGGGCGGTATTTTTAAGTGGCGTGAAGCAGACGATCTATTTACCAGCGGTATGCGCATGATGGCGCTGATCGGCTTTATCATGATTTCAGCGGCGGGTTTTGCGGAAGTTATGAAAACCACCGGAGAGATAGACGCACTGGTATCGGGAGCCTTCGCGATCTTTGGCGATAACCGTGGCTTGGCGGCGTTGGTGATGCTGCTGGTCGGGCTGTTTATTACCCTGGGCATCGGCTCGTCGTTCTCAACGATACCGATTATTGCTGCGATTTTTGTGCCCTTAGCGGTGCAGTTTGGCTTCTCGCCCATGGCGACGGTCGTGCTGGTGGGTACGGCGGCGGCGCTGGGTGATGCGGGTTCACCCGCGTCTGATTCAACCTTGGGGCCAACTTCTGGGCTGAACGTTGATCGCCAGCACGATCATATGTGGGACAGCGTGGTGCCGACATTTCTGCACTACAACATCCCGTTAGTGGGCTTTGGCTGGTTAGCGGCGATGATGCTTTAAAGGCATTGTTGTAAAAACGTACTGTTTTAAAGCACTATTTTAAAACATGGAAGGGACAACGCGGGTTGTCCCTTTTTCACGTTTTAATGATCGTTATTTAGGCAGATGGCTTTCAAACGCGCTTAGCAGGCCGCGAAGTAAAGACAACTCTTTGCGGCTGGGCTGGGCGCGGGCGAAGAGGGCTTGAAGCTGCTCTTCGGTGCGGGCGTGGGGCTGGGTTAAAAAACCACTCTCCTGCATTAAGTGGCTCAGATGCGCCTGAAAGTGTAAGAACTGTTCGCGGCTTGGCGGCGTTGCCTCCAACGGGCGCTGGTAACTAAAGCCGCTATCTTCACCTTTACGCCAAGCGCGATGTACTTCATAGGCCAGAATCTGCACCGCCTGGGATAAATTCAGAATGCCGTAGTCAGGGTTGGCGGGAATACTGACTTGATGAGTGCAGCAGCGGATCTCATCGTTTGTCAGCCCCGAGCGTTCGCGGCCAAACACCAGTGCCACCGGTGCCGTTTGTGCGTTTTGAATCACATCCGCCGCCATCTCATCGGGTTCGTCAAAGTGGGGCAAGGGCAGGCTGCGTAACCGTGCGCTAGCGCCGACGATTTGAACGCAGTCAGTGACGGCCTCTTCCAGCGATGTAACCACGCGTGCGTTTTCAAGCACGTCAGTGGCGCCTGCCGCTAGCCGTGTTGCCTCTTCATCGGGAAACTTGCGTGGGTTAACCAGTACGAGTTCGGTTAGGCCCATGGTTTTCATTGCCCGCGCGGCCGCCCCAATATTGCCTGGATGAAAGGTCTGTACGAGTACGATACGGATATGCTGCAACATGCGCTAAGAAGCCCGGTAGCTGTTAAAAATCGCGGCGATGATACCATGCTCGCCTAGCGGTTTGGTGTTCAAAGCGCGTTAACCCGTCGCCTAAAACGCAACAACCCCGCACGAGGCGGGGTTGTTGGTGGCTGCCTTAAAAGCTGGCAGCCTAGAGCAATAGGGCTCAGGGGTGCACTACATCATGCCGCCCATACCACCCATTCCGCCCATGCCACCCATATCAGGGGCTGAGTCTTTCTCTTCCGGGTCTTCAGCGATCATGCACTCGGTGGTGATCATCAGACCGGCAACAGAACCAGCGGACTGCAGCGCAGTACGGGTAACTTTAGCCGGATCCAGAACGCCCATTTCGAACAGGTCGCCAAATTCACCCGTTTGTGCATTGTAACCGAAGTTGCCGGTTTCATCTTTCACACGGTTGATGACAACGGCGGGCTCTTCACCAGCGTTAGCAACGATTTGACGCAGCGGTGACTGCATAGCGCGTAGCGCCATGTTGATACCGTGGTTCTGGTCTTCGTTGTCGCCAGTCAGGCCTTGTACTTTGGCCATCACGCGAACCAGTGCGGTACCGCCACCAGGTACGACGCCTTCTTCAACGGCTGCACGAGTAGAGTGCAGAGCGTCTTCAACGCGGGCTTTCTTCTCTTTCATTTCCACTTCGGTGGCAGCACCGACACGGATAACGGCAACACCGCCTGCCAGTTTGGCAACGCGCTCTTGCAGCTTCTCTTTGTCGTAGTCAGAAGAGGTGTCTTCGATTTGCGCGCGGATCTGGTTAACGCGTGCTTCGATATCGCCTTCTGCACCAGCGCCATCAATGATGGTGGTGTTCTCTTTAGACATGGTCATGCGCTTAGCGGTACCCAGGTGATCCAGGTTCGCTTGCTCAAGCGTCAGGCCTACTTCTTCAGAGATAACCGTGCCGTTAGTCAGGATAGCGATATCCTGCAGCATGGACTTACGACGGTCACCGAAACCAGGTGCTTTGGCAGCGGCTACTTTAACGATACCGCGCATGTTGTTAACAACCAGCGTTGCCAGTGCTTCGCCTTCGATATCTTCAGCGATGATGGCTAGCGGCTTGCCTTGTTTAGCAACAGCTTCGAGAACCGGCAGCAGCTCACGGATGTTGGAGATCTTTTTATCCACTAACAGGATGTAAGGATCTTCAAGTTCAACCGTCATGGTGTCCTGGTTGGTAACGAAGTAAGGAGACAGGTAGCCGCGATCAAACTGCATACCTTCCACGACTTCCAGCTCGTCTTCAAAGCCACGGCCTTCATCAACGGTGATGACGCCTTCTTTGCCGACTTTTTCCATCGCTTCGGCGATAATTTCACCGATGCGCTTGTCACCGTTAGCAGAGATGGTGCCAACCTGTGCAATCGACTTGGTGTCGGTGCAAGGGACAGACATCGCCTTGATTTCTTTAACGGCAGCATTAACGGCTTGGTCGATGCCGCGCTTAAGATCCATCGGGTTCATGCCGGCAGTAACGCCTTTCAAACCCTCAGCGATAATGGCCTGGGCCAGAACGGTAGCGGTGGTAGTACCGTCACCAGCGGCGTCAGAAGTCTGTGAAGCGACTTCTTTAACCATCTGCGCGCCCATGTTTTCGAACTTGTCTTTCAGTTCGATCTCTTTGGCGACAGAAACACCGTCTTTAGTAACAGTCGGGGAACCGAAAGATTTTTCCAGTACCACGTTACGGCCTTTAGGGCCGAGGGTTACTTTTACCGCGTTGGCCAGAACGTCGACACCGCGGGCCATGCGCTTACGAGCATCATCTGAAAACTTAACTTGTTTAGCTGACATATCTGCTACTTCCTAAATTGAATGCAAAAACGTGAAAGTAAATAATCGAGGCGCTCATCAATCAAATGTGAGCCGCAACGACTGTTAGCCTTCAACAACCGCAAGAATATCGGCTTCGCTCATGATCAAGACTTCTTCGCCGTCGACTTTTTGTTTCTCAACGCCGTAGCCATCTTTAAAGATCACGTTATCGCCAACTTTAACGTCGAGAGGACGGACATCGCCATTTTCGAGAATGCGGCCATTACCGACAGCAAGAATTTCGCCACGCGTCGGCTTTTCTGCTGCATTGCCCGGAAGCACGATGCCGCCAGCGGTTTTCTGCTCTTCTTCAACGCGACGGACGATGACACGATCGTGCAAAGGACGGATATTCATTCACGTTCTCCTGAGTAGGGTTGAAGCCCTGATGAGGGCGGTTAGTCTAAAAGTGTTCTCGAGGGAGTAACCCGCGAGAAGTGAAGACCTGACGGTCTTCCTTGTTAATGGCAGCTACCGTCTAGATCGCTGCCGAATTTGTGTGCTGGGTGAAAAATGGGGGCTGCGGTTGGCCTTTCAAGGGGGCGAGTAAGAAAAAATTGATTTTTTAGCGATTTTCTTCCAATCCGCGCCTTAGTCGCGGCGTGGAGGCTCATCTCGGCTAATAAAATCACCTTCAATCGGGCCTTCGTGTTGGGAGGTGTTTGGGTTGCGGTAGCCATTTGGCCGAGCCGAGGAAGCGTTGGGGTCTTGCTGCTGGCTGGCGATCTTTTTCAGCCCTAGCCAAGTAAGTGCTTTAAACATCAATTGGCGTGCGCTAGGTATCAGGCACGCAAGGCCCAGTGCATCAGATAAAAAGCCTGGCGCCATTAATAAGGCACCACCAAAAATAAGCGCGGCGCCGGTCAATAGCTCACTAGAAGGGATTTCACCGACCTGCATACGCTGACGTGCGCGAGCAAAGGTTGATACGCCTTCTTTACGAATAAGATGTAACCCGGCAAAGCCTGTGCCAAGCACTAGGAGTAGGGTAGTGAGTAACCCTATTTGGCTACCAATCGAAAAAAGCACCACAAAATCAAGTAGGGTGAACAGTGATATAAAAATAAGAATGGGCATGACTAACTCCAGAAAACGCTATAAATAGCGACTCGATAACCGTCGTAATTGCGTAATATGGTGACATAAATATAAATAGCAAGCAGCTAACATTGCGCCTTCCAGCGGCGATGTAGCTCGATTAATGCTCATAATTCCTCTATGCTGCAATGCACAATGAAGCTGGTTGTATTTCTCGTAAGGAGTCAATAATGGTACTTGCCGATAAAGTAATCGCCGTCACCGGTGGGGCGCGTGGGTTGGGTTATGCCATGGCGCTGCGCCTGGGTAAGCAGGGTGCACGCATGGCGCTGTTGGATATGAGCGCTGAAGCCCTTGATCAAGCGGTATCAGCACTTTCTTCAGAAGGTGTCGATGCGCAAGCCTTTGTAGTGAATGTGGCAGAAGAGGCTTCTGTGACTCAAGCGTTTGCCGATATTGCTCAGCGTATGGGGCCGATCAGCGGTTGCGTTAATAACGCGGGGATTACTCAGGATGCACTACTGGTAAAGGCCAAAGAGGGGCAAGTGGAAAAACGCATGTCGTTGGAGGCATGGCAAAATGTCATTAACGTCAATTTAACCGGCGTTTTTCTGTGTGGTCGCGAGGCTGCCACGCAGATGATTGAAGCAGGGTATGAGGGTGTGATTGTTAATATCTCCAGCATTTCCCGAGCAGGAAATATGGGCCAAAGCAACTATGCCGCTGCCAAAGCAGGCGTGCATGCGCTGACGGTTACCTGGAGCAAAGAGTTAGCGCGCTATGGTATTCGCACCGGCACCGTGGCCCCAGGGTTTGTGGCTACCGAAATGACCGCCTCGATGCGTCCCGATATGCTGGAACGTATCTCATCAAGCGTGCCGCTAAAACGCCTGGGTGAGCCGGATAACATTGCTCAAAGTGTTGCGTTTATCCTTGAAAACGACTACTTCACCGGGCGTATGATTGAGTGCGATGGTGGGTTGCGGCTGTAGCATTTACTTGCTGTAACCAGAATGGGCGGCCAAGCATGGCCGCCCATTAGTCGCTCTTAAAAGATCGTGATTAAAAGGTCGTACCTAAAAATAATCGCGACTAATCTCTCGCTGAAAATACATCTCCAAGCGCAGTGTCATGGCCCAGCGTGGGTCATAGCTAACATCGCGTTGAAAATGCAGTTCCGGAATCACATCGGCAAATAAAATCCCTTTATGGATGTCCCGGCGATAGCGTGTTTGCAGGTAGTAGTTAGTCATGCGAGGATTTGAAGCGCTTTCGCCGATGGCAATCGCCGAGTAGCGCAGTGCGCTGCGGCGGTTAATGCGGTGATTGATTTCGGCAATTTCACTGTATTCCAGCTTATCTTCCTCTTCACGCCACTGAACCGTAGAAATAAACCGCAAATGGCGGCGTTCGCTCAATTGGCGGCCGATATCCCAGCGCGTTCGTGCCGAATAGCCTTCATTGTTAAACCAGGAAACACGGTTGTTCGACTCAAGCTGCCAAGGCCCTTCACCAAGCTGCCATAGCCGTTCGCTGGTAAAGCGAACATAAGGATCCAGAGGGAGACGCAGACGAATACCAGCGCCAACGCGGTTGCTCCAATTTTCGCGCTTGTCACGACTTTCTAGCCAATCCAGGCCTAACGTAGAGCTACGACGGTCGCGCTGGTCATTGGCAAGACGCCCTGATCCTTGCTCTTCAAGAGTACCTTGCGACTCTTCAGGATCGCTTTCGATAACCAGGCGTAAGCGTTCTTCAGAGGTAGGTAGATCGATACGGTAACGAAGTGAGGTATCGCCACGTGTACCATCACCTTCCATCCAATCGATTTCTTGACCAAAACGAAGATAAGACTCGTTTTTAGTCTGCATATGGTCGTCGGTGCCAAAGAAACCATCAATCCGGCGTGACGTGTTATCTACCCAATTGCCGACACTTTCGCGAAACGGTTCAACGCGTTCTTCTGCCCAGGCAGGCAGATCACTGTCATCCTCTTCGGCATAAGCGCTAGCCGCTACCGTGATCATTATGCCGAGCCAGCAGAAGGTTAGAATTTTATGCATCGAATGGTCTCAATTAAAAGTGCTCGCTGTTCAATGTCAGCTTTGCAAAGGTAATGGTTTAACGTGCTTTATGAGTCTCGATCTCTTTTGCCCATTCAAGTACACGCTTACGTTGGCCACGGCTATTGAGTCGGTCTGTATCAACGCTAGCCGGAATAAGCTGACGATTGGGCGATGCATCTAGGTCAAGATTAAAAGAACGCGAGGCGCCGGTAGGCATATCTTCAGAGCCGTAAATGGCAATGACACGAATTTCGAGCTGTATATTCTGCTCATGGAGCAGGCTGTCATCAATTTCCCAATATTGCTTAACCTGATTGACAATGTCGCCAAACGACTGAATATTAAGATAATCCCCCGACGCTAACGGGCCCTGGTGGGTGCGATAGCTGGCTTCCTGTTTTTCGCTGCCGTGTTGCTGGTACTCCACCACATCCAGAGAGTAACTCTTTTTTTGAGTATGCAGCACCGCCACAAGGTGTTGAACATAGATTGCTTCGCTGCTCATATTGCTGATTAAGCAAATAGCATCCACACCAATCCCTTTACCACGGTTAATGATCACACGAGGGCGACGTTGGCGGACATAGCCGTTATAAAGCAATTGGGCATAGAAAACCCAGACGAAGAGGGTGCAAATACTTGCTATTGCCGAGATGGCTTGGGCATTATCGTTGAGCCATTCCATTGTTAGAGATCCTTCTCATAGTTATTGGAGGTAATCATTGGCGATAGTATTGGCGTCAATTACTTGCAGTAAGCCATTTCACATTGAGGCATTGACGAGTATCCAATTAGTCGTTTTAACAGAGCCTAGCGGAAAAGTGGTGCTAAGTCAGCCTGTTAAAAGTATGTCATTCGGCAAATGCCAAGCACGAAAAAAATGGCATTGAGCCATTAATGATTTAAAGCCAGGAGTAAAAACGCAAAAAAAAAGCCTTAATATTACCTAAGCTAGGCAGGTATTAAGACATTTTGAAAGGGGGAAATAACGTTAACTGCTTCAAAACTAACAAGTAATTGGTGCGGATGGGGAGACTCGAACTCCCACACCTTACGGCACTAGAACCTAAATCTAGCGTGTCTACCAATTCCACCACATCCGCTAAGACGAGGCGTATATTATCAACTTCGTGATAGAAGTCAACCATGAGTTTAATATTAATATCTCTATTGGGGAGAAGGCATGAATGTAAAACAATGGCTACAGCGTGGCGGCCATTGGCTAAAGCAGGCCATGCCTGGCTATTGCGCCTTTTGTTTGGCCCCCGCCTTGGCGGGGCGGGGGTGGTGCACCGTCTGTTTAGTCGGGCTGCCGTGGAACCTAAATGCCTGTCGACAGTGCGGTGACCCTGTTTCCCATGGGGCGAGCTTGTGTGGTCACTGTTTGATTGACCCACCGGCATTTTCGACCACCCAGGCGGGGCTTTTATATCAGGGACCTATTAAAGCGCTGGTACATGATTTTAAATTTCACGCCTCCCCGCGGGCGGGCACGTTGTTAGCGGAGTTAATGGTATTAACGCCGCCGCCTACCCAAGCAGACGCACTGTTGTCGGTACCTATGCACCCAGCGCATGCTCGTACACGAGGATTTAATCAATCGCAGTGGTTAGCCGAGAGGCTCAGTCGCCATCTTGATATACCATTAGTGTCTGCCAAGCGAGTGAAGGATTCCCCCTCCCAGCGGACGTTAAACCGTCGTCAACGGGCTGCTAATTTGGTGGGCGCCTTTGTGTTTGAAACGACGCCACCAGCGCATGTGTTGATCATAGATGATGTTGTCACCACAGGCTCAACGGGTCACGCACTGGCGCGCGCGGCGCTAGAGGCGGGCGCAGAACGTGTGGATATTTGGGCGACTGCGCGGACACCCCTGGGCAAGGATTGATAGAATAGTGCTTTAGCCTAATCACAAGCATTTTTGCCAACCCAGGAGTGACCGATGTCACACCCGTTTAGCTCACTTTCGCCCGACCTAGTGATGTCTGCAGTAGAGTCGCTGGATGTTTGGCCCGCCGGTGAGCCCTTTGCGCTGAATAGCTATGAAAACCGTGTGCTGTTGTTTCGCGATGACGACGGCAAAAACTGGGTTGTTAAATTTTATCGGCCTGATCGCTGGTCAGACGCGGCGATTCAAGAAGAGCACGATTTTTTACAGGAGCTCGCTAGTCAGCAGGTGCCGGTAGTTGCGCCTTGGCGTGATAGGGCGGGTGTCTCGCTACACTATTTTAAAGCATATCGATTTGCACTGTTTCCCCACTGCCCAGGCCAGGCACCAGAGTTAGATAACCCATCGCACTTATTTGCCATGGGGCAGGTGTTAGGGCGGTTGCATAAAGTGTCGGCCAAAAAAACGTTTCAGCACCGTCCTCGGCTAGAAATGGCGAGTGGTATTTTAGATGCCCAGCAGCGAGTGCTGGCCAGCAATTGGATGAACCGTCATCAGCGCCGGGCTTACGATAATGTCATTGAAAAGGTGCATCAGCAGCTTGTAAAACATACGGTGCCCGCCAGCAGCATGATTCGCTGCCATGGCGATTGTCATTTGGGCAATGTGCTGGGGCGTGATGAGGACTTTACGCTGGTCGATTTTGACGACTGCATCATGGCGCCTGCTATGCAGGATATTTGGATGCTACTGCCCACGGATGACCCCCAGGGGTGGCGATCATATCTAAGTGAAATTACCGAAGGGTATGAGGAAACCTGTTCGTTTCCTACTGATCAGATGGCGTTGATAGAACCACTGAGAAGTTATCGTTTAATTAGGCACTCAGCGTGGCTGGTTTCTCGCTGGGATGATCCTGCTTTTCCCCGTGCTTTTCCCTGGCTGGCGGATAGTGGCTATTGGGATCAGCATATCCGCCAATTAGAGCAGCAGTGCCTGCAGTTAGACAATCCACGCTGGCTGGCGTAAATAGGGGCGATTTAATCTGGAACGGCCTCTTCGCGGGGCACGGGGTTGGCGACGCCTTCTCCGTCAGCTTGGCGGCGTTGCTCGTTCAATTCTTCAGAAGGGTTGTCCTGCTCTTTAATCTCTAGGGACTCATTCAGCGTGAGAACGAACGTTTGCCCAGGAGAAAGCGTGCATGGAGTGCCTTCGCACGCGATGCCGTATTGACCATCTTCGGCATACGCGCTGGCGCTGAATTCACCTGTAAAAATATTGCTGTCAGCATCGTGTGTTTCAATGCAGGTGGCATCTTTAGTGGTAACACGAATGCGCTCATCGACTAATTGGGCATTGCCCACGATGACGCAATATTCAGGCAGCGAGTGCGAAGCTCTCTCAGCTTGAGTGGGGTGCAGCAATATGTCGTTAAGGCGTGCTTGGTTTGACTCAAAGGTAAGCTCTTCAACAACCTCAACGCCAACGGTCGCTTCATTGGGCAGTGAAAGTGTCGCTTCTGCGGCGAAAGAAGGTAGCGGCGTGGTGAAATAAAAGGGGGCCGCGATGGCGGCTAACCAAAAGGGCGTTGGCTTAAATGACATGGCGAACTCTCAATGGTGGTGCCTGAAATAAAGGCAATCAATAATAATGATTTATCATAGCACAGGCCCCTAGGTTGCAAAGTGAGCACCGCGGCGCTCTGCCGCAGTTAGAGAAGCCAACAGCAGGCGAGATGCGGTAAAATAATGAAATTAACTAATATTTGTTGTGCGTTTTTTATGAAAAGTATACTTTTTGTACAACTTGGGTAGAGAAAGACGTTGGTTAACGTCCCTCTAGTAGTCGTTTTACTTTTTTCATGCGCAAAGGGTTAGAGACCTAGGTGACCGTTTGGACGCGATTGCGCACGGTTTTGATACAGTTTTTGAAGAGGCTTAATATGTCCGATGATATCGCCGAGCACTATCGCCAGATAATTTCAGCACTTGGCGAAGACCCGAACCGTGAAGGGCTACGAGATACGCCGAAACGTGCAGCCAAGGCTATGCAGTTTTTGAATGCAGGCTACTCTCAGTCGTTGGACGAGATCGTTAATGGTGCGGTGTTTGAATCGCAAACGGATGAAATGGTGTTGGTGAAGGACATTGAGCTCTACTCAATGTGTGAGCACCACCTGCTGCCATTTATCGGTAAATGCCACATTGCCTATCTGCCTAACGGCAAAGTATTAGGATTGTCTAAGTTTGCCCGTATTGTCGATATGTTTGCGCGCCGTATGCAGATCCAAGAAAATTTAACCCGTGAGATTGCAGATGCCGTTCAGGAAGTGACTCAGGCAACGGGCGTTGCTGTGGTCATTGAGGCGCGCCACCTCTGCATGATGATGCGTGGCGTAGAGAAGCAAAATTCCAGTATGACATCATCGGTAATGCTGGGTGGTTTTCGTAGCAACCAGGCGACCCGGCAAGAGTTTTTAATGCTGATTAACTGATTTAACTGTCGTTAATTAGCGAGTAAAGCACGCGGTAAACTTGGTCTAAAGGGGTGTTTCGTCTTAGCATGAAGAGGTTAATGAGCCTATAAGGCCATCATTTTGGTCAGGAGTCTGTCATGGAAGCGCTTAAAGAAACACAGCTGTATTGCCCCTTTGCCTATATAGACGGTAGTTGGGTCGCGGCGGATAGCGGCGAGCAGATCACCGTATTGAACCCGGCAACCGGCGAAGCGATTGGCGATATTCCCCGCTTGGGAAAAGTTGAGACCGAGCGGGCGATAGACGCGGCGGATGCTGCACTACCGGCGTGGCGTGCCCTTACCGCTCAGGAACGAGCGGATTTGCTGTTGAAATGGCACGATCTGATGATGGAGCATCAGCAGGATCTCGCCATGCTGATGACCTACGAGCAGGGTAAGCCGCTCAAAGAAGCGGCGGGTGAAATTGCCTATGCGGCCAGTTTTCTGCGCTGGTTTGCCGAAGAAGCGCGGCGTGTTTATGGCGAAACCATTCCTGCCGCTAAAGCTAACCAGCGCATTGTGGTGACTAAGCAGCCCGTCGGTGTTGTGGGGGCTATTACGCCCTGGAATTTCCCTGCGGCGATGATTACCCGTAAGGCAGGTGCGGCACTAGCAGCAGGCTGTACGATCGTGGTTAAACCTGCTAGCCAGACGCCGTTTTCAGCCACTGCGCTCGCGCTATTGGCCGAGCGTGCTGGCATTCCCCGCGGTGTATTCAATGTGGTGCCCGGCAGTGCCAGCGATATTGCCCAAGCCATGACCCAGTCGCCCAAAGTGCGCAAGATTACCTTCACTGGCTCGACCGAAGTAGGCCGCAAGCTGATGGCGCAAGCGGCGGAACACGTACAGAAAATCTCGCTAGAGTTGGGCGGTAATGCGCCGTTTATCGTGTTTGAAGATGCCGATTTAGACGCCGCCGTAGAAGGCGCCATGGCCGCTAAATTCCGTAACGCCGGGCAAACCTGTGTTTGCACCAATCGCTTTCTGGTTCAGTCCAGCGTGATTAACGCCTTTTGCGAAAAATTAGCGGTTGCCATGAACAGCGAGCTGCATGTCGGCGATGGCACTAAGCCGAATATTAATATCGGTCCGCTCATTGATGGCAATGCGGTTAAAAAAGTCAGTGAGCATGTGCAGGACGCCATCGATAATGGTGCAGAGCTGTTGTTGGGCGGGCATCCGCACCCGTTGGGCGGTAACTTCTTTACGCCGACGCTGATCAGTTTTGCGACCGACAAGATGAAAGTGGCCCACGAAGAGACCTTCGGTCCGCTCGCGGCTGTCTTCCCGTTTGACGATGAAGAGACCGCGATTGAAATGGCCAACGATACCCAGTATGGCTTGGCTTCTTACTTCTATTCGCGTGATCTCTCCCGCGTATGGCGCGTCGCCGAAGCACTTGAGTACGGTATGGTCGGGATTAATACCGGCGCCATTTCTAACGCTGCTGCGCCGTTTGGGGGTGTCAAAGCCTCAGGCTTAGGCCGTGAAGGCGGCCATCAGGGCTTGGAAGAGTACCTTGAAACCAAGTATCTATGTATTGATCTTGGCTGAGCCCTAAGTGTTCTTTTTTAAGTAAGACTGGGTGAAAAAAGCCCTCATCAGCGCGCTGCTGATGGGGGCTAGTTTTTACGGTATCAGTTTGATGCCGATAGTGTGGCTAAACGTCGTGGCTACTCTTAGTGGCGGAAGTGGCGCATGCCGGTAAACACCATGGCAATGCCTGCTTCGTTGGCGGCGTCGATCACTTCCTGGTCGCGCATGGAACCCCCCGGTTGAATCACGGCGGTAATGCCTGCGGCTGCCGCGGCATCAATGCCATCGCGGAACGGGAAGAAGGCATCAGACGCCATCACTGATCCGGGCACCGAAAGACCTTCGTCGGCGGCCTTAATGCCGGCAATTTTAGCCGAGTAAACGCGGCTCATTTGGCCTGCGCCAACGCCCACGGTTTGGCCCTCTTTGGCATACACAATGGCGTTGGATTTGACGAACTTGGCCACTCGCCAGGCAAAGGCCAGATCACGCAGCTCCTGTTCGCTAGGGGCGCGCTGGCTGACCACTGTCAGGTTGTCACGGGTGACCATTCCGTCGTCACGTTCCTGCACCAGTAACCCGCCGTTGACACGCTTAAAGTCCAGCGCAGGCTGCTGCTCGCCGGGCCAGTGAGCGCTGACGTCCAGCAAGCGTACGTTTTGCTTATTCGCCACGATGGCAGCGGCTTCATCGCTGACCCCTGGGGCAATAATTACCTCGACAAACTGGCGATCAATGATCGCCTGGGCTGTTTCGGCGTCTAGCGGTGTATTGAAAGCGATAATGCCGCCAAACGCACTGGTAGGATCAGTGGCAAAGGCTTTGTCGTAAGCGGCTAAGGCGGTTGCGCCAATGGCGACGCCGCAGGGGTTGGCGTGTTTAACAATCACGCAGGCTGTCTCGTTAAAGGCTTTTACACACTCAAACGCAGCGTCAGTATCGGCGACATTGTTATACGAAAGCGGCTTGCCTTGGAGCATTTTGGCAGTAGCGACACTGGGCTCGCTCGCCTGGGGGTCAACGTAAAAGGCTGCCTGCTGATGCGGGTTTTCGCCGTAGCGCATGTCCTGCTTTTTCGTTAGCTGCAGGTTAAAAGTGCGTGGGAAGGTCTTATCGCTAGCATTCACTTGGCGACCCAGGTAGTCAGCAATCGCGCCGTCGTAGCCAGCGGTGTGTTCAAACGCTTTTACTGCTAAATCAAAACGCGTGGCGCGACTCACCTGGCCATCCTGGGCGGCCAACTCACCAAGTACCCGCGCGTAGTCACTGCTATTGACCACGATAGTGGTGTAGGCGTGGTTTTTAGCGCAGGCGCGTACCATGGTTGGGCCGCCGATATCGATATTTTCAATCGCATCTTCCAGCGTGCAATCAGGCTTGGCTACCGTCGCGGCAAATGGGTAGAGATTGACAACCACCATGTCGATCGGGGTGATGTCGTTCTCGGCCATAACCGCATCATCCTGACCACGGCGCGCCAGGATGCCGCCGTGAATTTTCGGATGCAGCGTTTTTACCCGGCCATCCATAATTTCGGGGAAGCCGGTGTGTTCAGACACTTCTTTCACTGCAATAGCATTTTCCTGCAGCAGGCGGAAGGTGCCGCCAGTGGAGAGCAGTTCAACACCGTGCTCCGTCAGGCCGCGGGCAAATTCTACAATACCGGTTTTATCAGAAACGCTCAAAAGAGCGCGGCGGACGGTGGTGGCGCTACTGTCAGTCAATGAAGAACTATCAGCCATGAGAGGATTATCAGCCATGAGAATGCTCGTATGCAGAGTCGAGAATAGAAAATAATAACGCCCCAGAGTTATGGGGCGTCACCTTCGATAAGTCCGTATTGCTTGAGTTTTTTACGCAGGGTGCCGCGGTTCAAACCGAGTACATCCGCGGCACGGGTCTGGTTGCCGTCGGTGTGCTCCAACACGCAGGCGAGTAACGGCGCCTCTACTTCGGCCATCACCATGGCGTAAAGGTCGCTGGCTTGGCTGCCGTCTAAGTGTTCAAAGTAGCGGCGCATTGCCGTTTCAACAGCCTCTCTAAGTGGCTGTGGCGGTGAGCTAGCAGCCGGGTCCGCAAGCGTGCCCGTTAAATGGGAGTAGCTCTCGCTGGAACGGGTGTCGCTAGAAGAATAGGTGTCGCTAGAGAGAAGATCGCGTTCGGTCATGCAGCATGGCTTCCTTTGGCTAGCAAACGTATGGCAGCACCGGGGGCCATCACGTCGTTGATCCAATCAAATTGCGTTTCAGGTGACGCTAACGCATTGAACTGCTGCTTAAGCGCGCGCTGCTGAGGCTGCGTAAAGCGTGGGTCGTCGCTGAGGTACCAGCCGACATGTTTGCGTGCGATACGCACCCCCATGGTCGTGCCATAAAACTCATGTAACGCCTCGACATGCCCGTGTAGCACGTGCTGGCGCTCCACAAGGGTGGGTAGCGCCAACCGTTCCCCATGCTGAAGATAGTGGTTAATCTGTTGAAATATCCACGGGTTGCCCTGAGCACCACGGCCTACCATTACTGCATCAGCGCCGGTATAAGCGAGTACCTCGGCGGCTTTTTCCGGGCTTGTTATGTCGCCGTTGGCTATCACCGGTATCGAGAGGTGAGATTTTATCTCAGCAATCGTGTCGTACTCTGCCTGTCCAGTATAGCGCTGCTGGCGGTGACGGCCATGTACGGCGAGTGATTGAATGCCTGCTGACTCAGCTAAGCGGGCAATTCGCAGGGCATTGTTTGATTCGGCACACCAGCCGGTGCGAATTTTCAGCGTTACTGGAATGTCGACCGCTGAAACTACTGCGTCAAGAATCTCGGCAACCAAGGCTTCATCGCGAAGTAGCGCCGACCCAGCGGCTTTGTTGCAGACTTTTTTCGCGGGGCAGCCCATGTTGATATCGATGATCTGCGCCCCCAACTCTGCATTTAGCCGCGCCGCCTGCGCCAGCATTTCAGCATCGCCACCGGCGATTTGTACCACGCGCGGGTCGGGCTCTCCGCGATGGTCCATCCGTAGCTGCGATTTACGCGTGTGCCATAAGCTGGGGTCTGACGTCACCATTTCACCCACCACCCAGCCAGCCCCCAGCCGCCGACACAGCTGGCGAAAAGGCCGGTCGGTGACGCCGGCCATGGGCGCGAGAATTACCCGGTTGGGTAATGCATACGTCCCAATGGTGACGGGCTCATCGGTGGCTAGTGCATTGGCTACAGTCATGGCGTTAGGCTTTATGTGTGCTGGGCTAGCGGCGAGTAGGCGATTCAAGGGGGCGTATGATACGCCTACTCGGTGATGGGGTGAAGGCCGTTTGCCGCTTTAACGCGGACGCTGGCCGTTAAGTCGCACCCAGCCTTCGCGAATCACTGGCTCTTCCATGGTGATTCCCTGTGCGGCATAGGCTTCATAAACCTCATTTGCCTGGTTCGCCAAGATGCCGGATAGTGCAATGCGGCCGCCAGGGGCCACGTGCCCGGCAATCATTGAAGCAAGCTCGACTAGCGGGCCCGCTAAAATATTGGCGGTCACAACAGGATAGCCGCCGCCATCGCTTAACTGCTCAGGGTAGTAGAGAGTTAAGTCCGGCTCGGCAATACCGTTACGCTCGGCGTTGTCGCGGCTGGCTTGGAGTGCCTGCGGATCAATATCGGTAGCATCAGCATGGCTAGCGCCCAGCTTGAGCGCGGCGATAGCAAGAATGCCGGAGCCGCAGCCCACATCCAACACGGTCTGCTGTGCTAAGTGCCCAGCCACGGCCAGTTCATCCAACCACTCCAAGCACAGCGCGGTGGTCGGGTGCGTGCCCGTACCAAATGCCAGGCCGGGGTCGAGAATCAAATTAACGGCGTCGGCATGGGGCGGTTCGTGCCAGCTTGGTACGATCCACAGCCGCTGGCCCATCTGCAGCGGTGTGAAGTCATCCATCCATTCCCGCTCCCAGTCCCGGTCAGCCAGTAGCTCATATTCGATGGCGGGGCAGGGCTCCTCAGGCATCTGTTCGGACCATGCCGCCTCAATACGTTCCAACATGCTTTCGACGCCCTCTAGGTCATCGTAAAGGCCGGTTAGAATGGTGTCTTCCCAGAGCGGTGTGGTGCCACGTTCTGGCTCAAATACCGGATCATCGTGGGCATCCTGAAGGCCAATCGCTGTCGCGCCTTCACCAAGCAGCAGTTCTTCGAGAAACTCTGCTTGTTCAGGGGCGACATGGGCTTTGAGTTGGAGCCAGGGCATGGAGAGTCTCCGCAGGGCGAATTAAAGACAAATACAGTCAAGACAGATTCAGTAAAAACAAAGACGTTAAAGACAGAGACGGGGTGGACATGGCCACCCCGCTGGGCATCACTCTTAGCGCTGGAAAGCGTTTGCAGCGCGATTAGCTGCTGAGCTTCTTTTCCAGGTAGTGAATGTTGACACCACCTTGACGGAAGTAGCTATCGCGAACCAAATCTTTTTGTAGATCGATATTGGTTTTAATACCTTCCACCAATAGCTCGTCGAGAGCATTGCGCATGCGCGTCAGCGCTATTTCACGGTCGGCGCCCCAGGTGATCAGTTTGCCGATCAGTGAGTCATAGTGCGGAGGCACGGTGTAGCCAGTGTAGAGGTGGGAGTCCATACGGACACCCAGGCCACCCGGCGCATGAAACAGCGTTACCTTACCAGGCGAGGGCATAAAGGTGCGTGAATCTTCAGCGTTAATCCGGCACTCGAAGGAGTGACCGTTGAGCTTTACATCTTCCTGGCGAATCGACAGCGGCAGACCCGAGGCAATGCGCAGCTGCTCTTTAACGATATCGACGCCGGTGACCATCTCGGTAACAGGGTGCTCTACCTGAACGCGGGTATTCATCTCAATGAAGAAATACTCGCCGTCTTCGTACAAGAATTCAAAGGTGCCTGCGCCACGGTAGTTGATCTTAATACACGCTTGGCGACAAGCTTCTAGCACTTGAGCGCGGGCTTCCGGATCAAGGCCTGGTGCAGGAGCTTCTTCAAGCACTTTCTGGTGACGGCGTTGGAGTGAGCAGTCGCGGTCATAAAGATGAATCGCGTTGCCCTGACCATCCGCAAGCACCTGAACTTCGACGTGGCGCGGTTTTTCGAGGAATTTCTCCATATAAACCGTGCCGTCACCAAAGGCGGCGTGGGCTTCAGTGCGAGTAACGGTGATGGCCGAAAGCAGGTGGCCTTCGGTGTGTACCACACGCATACCGCGACCACCGCCGCCGGAGGCTGCCTTAATGATGACCGGATAGCCAATGCGACGCGCAGTGGCTAAATTGGTCGCATCATCGTCACCCAAGGGGCCGTCTGAGCCTGGAACCGTGGGAACGCCCGCTTCCTTCATCGACTGGATAGCACTAACTTTATCGCCCATCAGGCGAATCGTCTCAGCGCGGGGGCCAATAAAGGTAAATCCCGAGCGCTCAACCTGTTCGGCAAAGTTGGCGTTTTCAGACAAAAAGCCATAACCGGGGTGAATAGCGGTCGAGTCAGTGACTTCGGCTGCACTGATCAGGGCCGGGATATTTAAGTAAGACTGCGCTGACGATGCCGGTCCAATACACACGGCTTCATCCGCCAGGCGAACATGCATGAGTTCACGATCAGCTTTGGAATGTACCGCTACGGTTTTAATGCCCAGCTCTTTACAGGCCCGTAGGATACGGAGGGCAATCTCGCCGCGGTTGGCGATAAGTACCTTGTCCAGCATGGGAGAGTCCACCCGTGTTGAAAATGAAGAATTAAGCGATGACGATCATGGGTTGATCGAATTCGACCGGCTCACCATCTTCTACCAGGATGGCTTCCACCACGCCGTCGCGGTCAGCTTCAATCTGGTTCATCATTTTCATGGCTTCAATAATACAAATGGTGTCGCCTTGCTTGACGCTATCACCGACTTCTACAAACGACTTGGCGCCCGGCGCTGGGCTGCGATAGAAGGTGCCTACCATCGGGGAGTTAACTGCTTCACCACGGTAGCTTGTGCCTTGGGGCTCAGCTTCAGCAGCAGGTGCTGATGCCGGAGCAGGCGCTGCTGCATAGCCAGGCTGCTGCTGTGCGTATTGCGGCATGGGCTGTGGCTGCCACGAGGCGCCATTAGGGTGGCGGCTGATACGAACGGACTCTTCGCCTTCCTGAATTTCAATCTCGCTAATATTGGACTCTTCGAGCAGCTCGATCAGTTTCTTAACTTTGCGGATATCCATGGCATAGCCCCATCAATGTCATAAAAGAAGATTATGAGAAATAATCACACAGCAATCGTGACCTATAGGCGGGTTGCTGTGCGGCGCTGCGCGATTCATCTATAGGCGCAGTAAACCAAATTTAAAAATGAGGAGAACGCTGCATGTTAGCGAACGTTACCCCGTTCTCACCCCTAAAAAAGGAAGTTTTTAGCTAATATGGGAGCGGAGTTTGCCGAAAAAGTGCCAGGATGTCCAGCGACAGCCTAAGCCAGTGCTTAAACTGTCGCTGAATGTAGATTTAAACAACTGTTTGACGATATTCGCGTCAAAACGCTGCTTAAGTGCCTTAGTGGGCAAGGCTCGTAGGGTGGTGGCTCAACTATTGGCAAGCCACTGGCTAACGGATTCAAGATGTTCATGCAGTTGGTCGGCGGTGACTTCGCCTTGAATGCGCGCATCACGAATTTCTTCGCCTTGACTGAAAAACAGCAGGCTTGGCGGGCCGAAAAGATTGAACTGATCCAGCAGATCACGACTTTGTGGGTCGGTCTGCGTCACGTCTGCGGCAATTAACGTGTAACCCTCGAATGCCGCTGAAACACGTGAGTCGGGATAAACATCGCGCTCCAGTAGCTTGCATGAAATACACCAGTCAGCCGTAAAGTGAACAAACGCCGGCTTATTAGTACTGTTCGCTTGGGCGATGGCCGCCTCAAGCGCGGTAAGGTTATCGACCTCAACAAACTCAAGCTGTTCCACTTGAGACTCGCCAGACCCAATCGAGGTGGCCGCAAGAGGACGCAGTGGGTTACTGCCACCTTGCGCGGCACCAATGACCAGCAGGACGCCCCACGCAAGCAGCAAAACCCCCAGCGTTTGACGTGCCCGCGGCCACCCTTGCGGTTGATTGAAGTTTAGAGCCCCAAGCGCCAGCGCCGTGCCGATAGCCAGCGCGGCCCATAACAAGAGTGCAACGGGAGCTGCCACCAAGCGTTCGATCATCCAAATTGCCACACCCAGTAGCAACAGGCCAAAGGCAATCTTTACACCATTCATCCAGGCGCCCGAACGGGGTAACAGCGTGGCGCCAAAGGTGCCTACAAAAAGAAGCGGTACGCCCATGCCAAGGCCCAGCGCAAAGAGCACCGCACCACCCATGACTGCATCGCCGGTTGAGGATATAAACACCAGGGCTCCGGCCAATGGCGCGGTGACGCAGGGTGACACCACTAGTACCGAGAGCGCACCTGCTAGCGCTAAACCCGCTGGGCCACTACGCTGAGCGCGAGCCTGCCAAGCGTCAATATGGTTGGCCAAGCGGGGCGAGAGATTCAGCGTGAAGGCCCCGAACATCGCCAGCGCAAAGAGCGTGAAGAGTACAGCGAAAGTGATAAGCACCGGGGCCGACTGTAAGCGCGCCTGAAGGTTGAGCCCAGCGCCAAACAGCCCCATTAAGATCCCGACCAGGGCGTAGGTCAGCGCCATGCCCAGCACGTAGCTTAACGAGAGAGCAAAGGCGCGTGGGCGGGTGGGGTTCTGGCCGACGACGATGGATGACAGAATCGGAATCATCGGTAATACACAGGGCGTAAATGTCAGCCCTAAACCGGCGATAAAAAACAGCCCCAGCGCCAGCGGCAGGCTAGCATCGCTGATTAGCGCGCTAAAGCGGCTATCTTCGCTTTGAGGCCCTGCGAAGTCACCCTGTGAGGTAGGGGGGACGGTTTCACTAGCGGCGCTATCGCCTTCTTGCCAGTTCGCAAATTGACTGGGCGGCTCAGTCTCACTCGCTTGTAGGCTCAAACGTTCCGGTGGATAGCATAGTCCTGCATCGGCGCAGCCTTGAAAGGTTAACTCAACGTTTAGCGGGCCTGCGTAGGGGGCGCTCAGCGGTACTTCAAACACCACCTGGTCGCGGAAGATGTAAACATCGCCCATGAATTCATCGTTGGTGAACGTGCCTTCGGGGATGTTGGGTTCGCCAAGCGTTATACCCTCGGTCTGACTGGAGACAGCAAACTGATGCCGATAAAGATAGTACTCATCGGTGATGTCGGTACCGATAAAAAGCGTTTCTCCATCGTGCCAAGCGGTAGGCTGAAAGGCTTCCATTACCGGTAAAAATTCATCTTGGTTGCTAGACGATGAAAACCATTGGGCGTGTGCGCTCAGCGGTAACCAACCGAGGAAAAAAACAAGTAAGGGAAATAGGCTCAGGCGTTTAAGAGATAACACGGTGCGTCCTTAATTAATGGCATCGCAAGCTAAGACAAATAGCATACCGCAACCTTGAATCTCTCGCGTATACGCTGCGGTGACGTGACGCGGTCGCTAATGGTGTGTTAATCCTAACAACCTAAAAGGTCGCCCGAAGGCGACCTTTTCACATACACAGAAGCAGCTTTAGAAAACGATTACGCTTTCTGGTAAGCGATAACGGATTTTTCAATCGCTTTGCGCGCAGCGTCAGCGCCTTCCCATGACTCAACTTTTACCCATTTGCCTTTTTCGAGATCTTTGTAGTTCTCGAAGAAGTGGGCGATTTGCTGGCGCAGCAGCTCAGGTAGGTCAGTGACTTCCTGAATGTCATCGTAGAGCGAGCTAAGCTTGGCGTGGGGCACGCAAATCAACTTGGCATCTTCGCCAGCTTCGTCGGTCATGTTTAAAATGCCTACCGGACGAGCACGAATAATGCTGCCGGGTTGAACCGGGTGCGGGGTCACGACCAGCGCATCCAGGGCGTCGCCGTCATCGGCTAGGGTGTGGGGAATAAAGCCATAATTGGCAGGGTAGAACATGGGGGTGGCCATAAAGCGGTCAACGAGTAGTGCGCCCATGTCCTTATCAATTTCGTATTTGATTGGATCGTGGTTGGCTGGAATTTCGATCACCACATAAACGTCGTTGGGGAGATCCTTTCCAGCAGGGATATTATCGAAGTTCATCGTTGATTCCTTGGTAGTACTGTGGCTTGAGTCGTGCAGAGGTTAGGTAATCGTTACAGAGTCGTTGATGGCGAAGAATTATACGAACATGACTACTCGATTACCAATGCGACATAGGTGGGCCGGTGTGGTTTAGCCGTTGCCCTATTATGAGGGAAATCAAAAAGGAGCGCATATAAAAGCGCGCTAATACGATAGAGACGTTTGTTGGGCATCGTTTCTGCTCCGCTGCGTGTATTATAGGCAGCGTTTATTGACAGTGAAGTCCCTCGATCGAGTCGGCAGCCTAGGAGGATGACTTGTCGCACGCCCAGTTGCTCATCAGTTATGGTCAAGCATTTGTCGCGCCCGACCGGCGCCTGCATCGCAGTTCTATGTCAGTTCGTTTTCCAGAAGCGCCGCTACTACGCGCCAAAGGCGGCTGCGCGGTAATTAGCGACTCCATTTCACGCAATACGATGGCGAAACAGGCCGGTGATCTAAGCGTGCGTGGCTTTCTGGCCGATTACTTCTCCACCCCTGATCATTGGGATGTCAAAACCTCGGCGACACGCGTGTTGCGAGCACTTAATAGCTGGTGCTATAGCCAGAGCCAGCATGTTAAAGAGGGCAGCTTTGTTTCTTCTATGTCGGCCATCGTGTTTCGTGGTCGTGAAGCCCATCTGTTTCATATGGGCGATACGCTGGTGTTTCGTTTGCGCGGCGCCGAGTTTGAGCAGTTGAGCCGAGACCATGTCACCGACTTAGGCGGCTACCGCTATCCTTCTCGCGCGCTGGGTATGGATGGCAGTGTCGATATTGACTACACCCACATTGCGCTAAAGCAGGGCGATCTGTTCCTGTTCACCACCCAGGGCGTGCGCGGAACGCTGCTGCCTTCAGACTATGTCCGCTTGATTCGCCAAGATGCCAGTGATCTGGATGCGGCCTGCGAGCGGCTTGCCGATGAGGCGAAGCAGCGTGCCCAGGATCGTGGCTACGGTGGCGATCAATTCTGCTTCCAGTTGGTGCGAATTGACGAGTTGCCGGATGAAGTGACGGAGCACCCTGGGCAGCTCTACGGCGACTTGCCGATTCCGCCCGAGTTAGCGCCGGGTGAGCGGTTAGATGGCCTTGAAGTTCTCGCTGTATTGTCACGCACGGCGCAGTCGCGGGTTTATCGCGTTCGCGATGTGCATAGTGAGCGTGAAATGGTGATGAAAGCGCCGAGCCCAGAGCTTTCGTTGCGCAACGCCTATCTGGAGCACTTCCTGCTTCAGCAATGGGTCGTTGAACGCGTTAATTCGCCCTTTGTAGTGAAGGTAATGGAGCCATCGCGTTCGCGCCGTTATCTCTATTATCTGATGCAGCATATTGAAGGTGAAACGCTACGCCAGTGGGCTGAGCGCCACCCTCAAGCCAGCCTAACGCAGCGCCTGGATATTGCTAACCAGCTGGGTAAGGCCGTACAGGCGCTGCATCACCGGGATATTATTCATCAGCAGATTAATCCCGATAATATTTTGATCGACCCCCACGGCAAGCTAGTGTTGACCGATTTTAGCGCTTGCCATATGCGTGATGGCGAAGGCCACCGTCACTCAGGCGAATTGCTCCGCCAAATAGGCTTTAACGAACACACCGCCCCTGAGTACGCCTTGGGCGACAGCATTGGTCGGCGTAGTGACCAGTACTCGCTAGCTTCGACGACTTACTGGCTATTGACCGGTGCTTTGCCTTATACGCTAACGCCCAATCGGTTACGCAGCCATACCGATCTTGAAGAATTAACCTACCGCAGCGCGCGCACAACCAACCCTGAGATATCCCAAGAATTAGACGATGCGCTTCGCCGTGCTTTAGATCCTCAGCGGGCGCTGCGTTTTAGACGGATGTCTGAATTTTTGCACGCACTCAGAGTGCCACTTGGGCGGCTACCCAAGCGCGAAGAGAGTCGCCAGGAGCCGCGGCGTTTCTGGCAGGGGGTGGCAGGTATATTGCTATTGCTGCTCGTGCTTTCCTGGCTGTTGCGTTAACAGTCAGCTACGCGAAACGGGGCGATGAAATTATTCATCGCCCCGTTTTTTTACTGCCGCACAGCTTATTTCTTTCGCGCGTAGGTAGTTTACAGCGTAAAAGTAGGCAACTTGCGCTCTGCTTTTGCCAGTTTCAGCTTGGCCACTTTCGGCAGGCCATTCTCAAACGGGGGGAAATCCTCGCCCTGAATTAATGGCGAGAGGTAATCCCGGCACGTTTGGGTAATGGCAAAGCCGTTTTCACTGATAAAGTCGCGGGGCATAAATTTCTCTTTATTGGCCACCTGAGACAGCGGGGCGGAGATGACATCCCACTGGTAGGGTGACTGAGAAATGCGCCGAATAGCGGGCATCATGGCATTTTTGCCTGCTAGCGCCAGCGTCACCGCTTCGCGACCTACCGCATAGGCTTGCTCAACGTCAGTTTTAGACGCCAAGTGGCGCGCTGCACGCTGGAGATAATCGGCTACCGCCCAGTGATACTTGTAGCCCAGATCCTGCTTGATCATGCCTGCAAGCGTCGGCGCTACGCCGCCTAGTTGGCGGTGGCCAAAGGCGTCGGTATTGCCCGCATCGGCCAAGAAAGTGCCATCTTCATAGCGCGCGCCTTCAGAAACCACGATCACGCAGTAGCCAAATTGTTTAACGCTTTCTTCCACCCGTGCCATGGCCGCTTTACGGTTAAACGGGATTTCCGGGAAGATGATCATGTGCGGCGGCTCGCCTTCGGCTTCGCCCGCTAAACCACCGGCAGCGGCGATCCAGCCCGCGTGGCGGCCCATGACTTCAAGTACAAATACCTTGGTGGAGGTGGCGCACATGGAAGCAATATCCAGCGACGCTTCCAGCGTAGAGGTCGCAATGTACTTAGCGACACTGCCAAAGCCCGGGCTGTTATCGGTAATCGGCAGGTCGTTATCCACGGTTTTAGGTACGTGAATCGCGGTAAGCGGATAGCCCAGCTTCTCGGAAAGCTGAGAAACCTTTAAGCAGGTATCGGCACTATCGCCGCCACCGTTATAGAAAAAGTAGCGAATATCGTGAGCTTTAAAGACTTCGATCAAGCGCTCGTACTGAGCGCGGTGCGTATCAATATCTTTTAGCTTATAGCGGCAAGAGCCGAAAGCACCACCTGGCGTGTGGCGCAGGGCTGCAATCGCTTCGTCACTCTCTTGGGTAACGTCGATTAGGTCTTCTGTTAACGCCCCGATAATGCCGTTATGACCGGCATACACCTTGCCAATCTGATCGGGTGCTTGACGACAGGCTTCGATAACGCCACAGGCACTGGCGTTGATCACGGCGGTGACGCCACCGGATTGGGCGTAAAAGGCATTATGCTGGGCCATGGAAACGTCTCATCTCCTGAAAATGGATAAAGTTAATCGATATCGTTTTATCACCGCCAATCACGCGCTAACCGGCATTGTCGGTGTTAAAGCACATTGCTGTAATGCGGCAAAGTTTAGCGTAAAGCCTGGTTTTCTGCATTAGCGGCTCTCTGCATTACTGCCTCTATGCATGAGTAATGCATCAGCGGCTAGGCGGCGGATGCCAGGTTCTACTCTGTGCCATCCATCTCTTGCTCGCGCTGGGCAAGCTGCCAGCCGCCCAAATCTTTATAGCGATTCACCATGGAGCAAAATAGCTCAGCAGTTCGCTCGGTATCGTAACGGGCGGAGTGGGCAGCTTTATTATCAAACTCAATGCCAGCAGCACGGCAGGCGCGGGCAAGCACAGTTTGCCCATATATCAAGCCAGCCAGCGTGGCGGTATCAAAACTAGAAAACGGGTGAAAAGGATTGCGCTTAATGCCACAGCGATTCACCGCCGCGTTCAAGAAGCCTTGATCGAACGCTGCATTATGACCAACTAAGATGGCGCGAGTGCAATCGTGAGCTTTGATTGATTTACGTATCGGGCGAAAAATTTCATTGAGTGCTTCAGCTTCGCTAAGCGCGACCTGGCTGCGCAACGGGTCATCCAGGTTAATGCCGGTAAAATCGAGTGCCGACTGCTCAACATTCGCTCCTTCAAAGGGGTGAATGTGGTAAGCATAGGTGGCATCAGGCAGCAGGTTGCCTTCCGGATCCATGGTCAGCGTAACGGCAGCAATCTCAAGTACGGCATCACCTTGGGCATTAAATCCCCCGGTTTCTAAATCAACGACCACCGGCAGGTAACTGCGAAAACGTTGGGCCATTAATTCGCGGGCAATTGCCTCGCTCATGCAGCTCTCCTTATGTTCAAGCGAGTAATAGTCTTCAAGCGAGTAGTAGTAAAGCGAGTAACCATTCGACATTAGCGGCAAGCCGCCGCTTTGAATGGGGTGATTCTAGCAGCTTTAGCCCCCAGGCGTCGTTGACGGTATTCGCTGGGCATTGAGAACGCTATACTCAACGTCTGTCTCAAAGATCTATCTCAACGGTCGGTCGCAAAGAGCGCTCGCATCAGCCAAGTGTGAATGGCTAGCGTGGTTTTGTTTTATCAATTTCTTATGGTCAATGAGGAGCAAAGAATGTCCGATGTCAAAAAGGTTGTGCTGGCATATTCAGGCGGCCTGGACACATCCGTCATCGTTAAGTGGTTGCAAGAAACTTACAACTGCGAGGTAGTGACTTTTACTGCCGACATCGGTCAGGGCGAAGAGGTCGAACCAGCGCGTACCAAGGCGCAAGCCCTTGGTGTAAAAGAAATTTACATCGAAGACCTGCGCGAAGAGTTTGTGCGTGACTACGTTTACCCCATGTTCCGCGCTAACACGATTTATGAAGGTGAGTACCTGCTGGGTACCTCTATCGCTCGGCCCTTGATCGCCAAGCGCTTGATCGAAATTGCCAATGAAACCGGCGCCGACGCTATTTCTCACGGTGCTACGGGTAAAGGTAATGACCAGGTGCGTTTCGAACTTGGCGGCTACGCCCTTAAGCCCGGCGTAAAAGTCATCGCCCCATGGCGTGAGTGGGACTTAACCTCTCGCGAAAAGCTGATGGCCTATTGCGAAGAGCACAACATTCCGGTCGATTTTGCCAATAAAAAGAAAAAATCGCCGTACTCAATGGATGCCAACTTACTGCATATCTCTTATGAGGGCGGTATTTTGGAAGATCCTTGGGCCGAAGCCGAAGACGACATGTGGCGTTGGAGCGTCTCTCCTGAAGCCGCACCCGATACCCCTACCTACGTTGAACTGACGTATGAAAAGGGTGACATCGTGGCCATCGACGGCGAGCCGTTAAAAGCCCACGAAGTGCTTGAAAAGCTCAATAAACTAGGTGGCGACAACGGTATCGGCCGTTTGGATATTGTTGAAAACCGTTACGTGGGCATGAAATCGCGTGGCTGCTATGAAACGCCTGGCGGCACTATTATGCTGCGTGCTCACCGCGCGATTGAGTCGCTAACCCTAGACCGCGAAGAAGCCCATCTGAAAGATCAGCTGATGCCGAAGTACGCGGAAGTGATCTACAACGGTTACTGGTGGAGCCCAGAGCGCCGCATGCTGCAAGCGGCCATTGACGAGACCCAAAAGAATGTAGCGGGTGTCGTGCGAATGAAGCTGTATAAAGGCAATGCTACCGTGGTTGGCCGCAAGTCTGATGAATCGCTATTTGATGAGTCAATTGCGACATTTGAAGATGATGCGGGCGCTTACAACCAGAAAGATGCCGAAGGCTTTATTAAGCTGAATGCTCTTCGCCTGCGTATTGCCGCTGGCAAAGGCCGTAAGCAAAGCTAATTTTTAAAGCGCATATGTTATTAGGGCGGCAGCTAATCGCTGCCGCCCGGCATATTAAGGAGCCACTATGTTAAAAAAATTATTATCCGGACTCTTTGGTAGTGATCGTCAGTCTGCTCCAGGCGCTACCACCAAAGCGGCTGATGCCGTGGAATACAAAGGCTATGAGATTGTATCTCAGCCGGATGATCAAAGCGGTCAATACCGCGTCAGCGGTTGGATTCGTAAGGCTGATGCCAGCGGTGAAACCCTTGAACACCGTTTTGAGCGTTCCGATATGCTGCCAGGTCGCGAAGCATGTGATGCCATGATGGTCACTAAAGCGCAGCGCTATATTGATGAAGTAGGGGAGGCAATGTTCGAGCCTGACCCACGTCGTGCTGGCGACAGTTCAGAGTAAGCCGACACAAACGTTCGTAAAGGAGAGGCGTATGCGTGTAGTACACCAAGCCTCGCCCTGGCGCTCCTTATTTAATGAGCATGGACATTTAAACACCATGGCGCTCGACGCGCCGCTCCAGCATCTTTTCTCAAAAACCTCTTCACCTCAGTCTTCCATTGCCGACGCTTATGCTTGGCAACCCTCCTTGGTTGAAACACTAGCACATTACGATTTACCCGCTTGGCGTATCAGCCAGATCATTAGTGATCATAATGCTTGGCTATACCGGCGCGCTATTGCCCAGTCGCTTGAAGAAATGCAGGCGCAAGGGTGGGGCACACCACCGGTCGATTACTGCGTGTTGATGCTAGGTTCGGCGGCCCGCTATGAAAGCCTGCTCGGCCCTGATCAGGATAATGCGCTGATTATCGATGATTACCCTGACCATAGGCATGTTGAGATTGACGGCTACTTCCAAGCCCTGGGCGAGCGGTTTACTCAACGTCTGGATGAAGCCGGCATTCCCCTTTGCCGAGGCCATGTGATGGCTCGCTGGCCAATGTGGCGCAAGCGGATAAGTGAATGGCAAGCACAGCTGGAAATCTGGAGCGCCGATCGACGGGTGAAGCGTGTTCAGCAGACTAATATTTTGCTCGATTTTTCTCCCATCGCTGGCAATCAAGCACTTGCCGCGCAACTGGGGGATAGCATCGCCGCGATACTCCCTAACGCATCGCTTTATATGGATGAAATGGCGGCGCTACTGAATGAGTTGCCGGTAGCTTTGAACCGCTTTGGGCAACTTGCCTCGAGCCCACACCTTGAGGCTCCTCACGAGCAAGCCATTAATCTGAAACTTCAGGGCCTATTGCCTTTGATTAGCGCTGCGCGTTTGTTCTGCCTGCGTTACGGGCTGCGCCACATAGCCACCCGCGAACGGTTGATCGCGCTCAGTCATATGAGAGATGGTCATACGGAAGATGGTCATAAGGTGGATGCGCTAACGTCGGCTGAATCGGCGTTGCTTATAGCCGCTTTTGAGCGTCTACAGCAACTCTTATTAGATCAGCAGCGTTACAACAGAGCCCGTGGCCAAGCCGCAGACGCCTGGGTGGATCTTCGCCGCCTGCGTGAAGACGAGCGCCTGCTATTAAAGTTTGATCTGCAGCAGATTAGAGCGTTTGTTCAGCGCGCCAAAAGTGGTTAGCGGAAAGTTCTTGGCGGAAAGTTCTTAGCTGAATAGGATCAAGCGTGGGTGTCATCCGGCGCCGCGGGTAGCTCCAGTGTTAAACAGGCACCGCCAAGCGTTTTGGCATCCTCAACCCAGAGTCGTCCACCCAGATGAGCGATAATTCCACGGCTAATGGGTAGTCCCAAGCCGCTCCCTCTGGGCCGTCCTCTTGGAATATCATCGTCTTGCTGTATCTGATGGAATTTTTCAAATACCCGTTCACGCTCCTCCGCGCTAATACCTGCCCCGTTATCCTCCACGCTTAAACGGAAATGGCGGCGATGGCGATAGAGCGACAGGCGTACTTTAGGCTGGTGTCGATCGGCAAACTTACTAGCATTATCAAGCAGGTTAATAATCACCTGTTCTAAACGATCATGGTCACCAACCACCATCGCTGGGTCTGCTTCTAAATGAACCTCTAGCTGGATACCACGCTCTTGGTGCAAATGCGCAATGGCGTCAATGCTGTGCCGGATAAGAGCGGCAAGATCCAGTGGCACCGGGTTAAGCGTTAAACGGCCACTTTCCAGGCGGGCAAGGTCCAGTATTTCTTCGATTAAGCGTGAGAGCCGTTGACTTTCGAGAACGATGACACCCAGAAAATGCTGTCGTTTTTCATCGGGCAGCTGGCCGCTATCGCGCAAAATTTCAGCAAAGGCGCGGATGGAGGTAAGCGGCGTGCGGAGTTCATGACTGACCATGGCGACAAACTCATCTTTTAAACGATCCAGCTCCCGCAGCCGTTCATTAGCGCTGCGTAACTCTTCGCCGATTTGGACGAGCTCTTGGGATTTCTGCTCTAAGCGGCGGTTGTACTCAAGGGTTTGCGAGGTGGTATCCAAAATACTAAGGATCGACTCAATATCCAGCGCCTCGCCGCGAACCACTGAGTTGATCAACACCCGCGCTGAAGAGCTGCCCAGAGCCCCCGCCAATGCCTGCTCTGCACGTGTAATCAACTCAGCGGCAGCGGGCTCGTCTGCTACAAATGCGTCTTTGGTACTGCTGAACACCCGTCGGGTGGTGTGAGCCCCCAGATAGCGAATCAAAAGCTCTTTAAGCGCCCCCTGGGTGGTTTGCCCGCGCCATAATGACGTCGAGAGCGATGTTGTTTGCAAATTAGGGTGCATTGCTTCGGTGAATAGCGCCGCCTGGGTTTGCTCCAGGGGCGTTGGGCGGGTAAACAGCGAAACACCGACCAGCAACCCGACGTTGACCAGCATGCTCCAGAGCAACGAGTGGGTGTAAATATCCCAATTTTCGAGTCCAAACAACGCATAGGGTTTCAACCAGCCGATTCCCCATGGCCCGTTTGTAAGTAGTGCGGTATCCAACCAGCCCGACTGGGCAAAGCCCGGCAACAGTAGCGTATAGCACCACACCAAGAAGCCGGCGATTAAGCCTGCCGTGGCGCCCTGGCGAGTCGCACCACGCCAGTAAAGGCCTATCAATAACGCAGGTGCAAACTGTGCCGCACCTGCAAAAGAGACCAAGCCGATGGTGACCAGACTGTATGAGTCGCCAATGAGCGCATGGTAGAGATAACCCAGCAGTAGAATAAGCACGATAGCGACCCGGCGAATTCCCAGTAGCCAACCGGCAAGCTCGCCTTTGGTACTTAAGTGCAAGCGCCGTGAGCGCAGCAGCAGTGGCATCACCAACTGGTTGCTGACCATTGTGGAGAGGGCGATTGTCTCGACAATCACCATGCCGGTTGCCGCTGAAAGCCCCCCGATAAAGACCAGTAGCGGCAGTCCTTCTAGACCTTCTGAAAGCGGGAGCGTCAGAACAAAGCTATCCGGGTCGCCTGCGCTCGCACCTAGCAGCAGGCCCGCCAAGGCGATAGGGATCACGAACAGGTTGATCAACAGCATATAGAGGGGAAATAACCAGCTTGCTCTCGCTAAATGCTGCTCATCGACATTCTCAACTACCAGCACCTGAAACTGGCGGGGAAGCGTTAAAAAGGCCAGGAAGGCGAGCACCAGCATGCCCACCCAACCCGTGACGCCGCCAGGAACGCTGTCTAACCGCATGCTATCGACCAGCGCTGGCGTGGCTGCTACCTGCGCAAACAGCGCCGCGGGGCCTTCAAACATCACAAAGACCACGAACACACCGACGGCCATAAAGGCGATCAGCTTCACCAGGGATTCCAGCGCGATGGCGGCCACCATGCCCTCGTGGCGTTCGCTGGCATCCAGGTGGCGGGTGCCAAAGAGAATAATAAACACCGCCAGTACCAGAGCCACCCAGAGCGACTTATCCATCCAAAAGTGTTCATCGACCAGTGTGGTGTCGGCCGCTTGTGGGTAGTTAATGAGCACCGCGTGGCTAACGGTAATGGCCTTTAACTGCAGGGCAATATAAGGCGTGATACTGATAAGCGCCATTAAGGCCACCAGTGCGCCTAAGCTGGTACTTTTGCCGTAACGGGCGCTGATAAAATCGGCAATGGAAGTAATGCGCTGGCGGGCGGCAATGCGCACCATCTTGCGGACCACGAAGGGTGCCTGCAGCATGGCGAGTGTGGGGCCAAGATAGATGAGCAAAAAGCTGGGGCCATACTCCGCAGCGCGGCCTACGCTGCCGTAGAAGGTCCAGGCGGTGCAGTAAACAGCAATGGAGAGAGCATATACCGTGGGCGAGCCGATCAGCGATCGCCCTTGCTCGGCCCGTCTGTCGCCCCAGGCGGCGACCACAAACAGCAGTGCCAAGTAGCCAAAGGCAGTGCCCAGGATGACGGCGTCAGTACGCATAATCAGCGATCCGCACTGTGTTCCATTAGCCAAGCCGTCAAACCGATGACGACTGCCCAAGCGCAAAACAGATAGAGCGGTAACCAGCCCACGTTAAAGGAGGGAAGACGGTCTACCACGATAATCAGTGGTGGGCAGAACAACAGTAATGCCACCACTACCAGGGCCATTAAGCGTTCGGTTTGCCGCGATTTAGTGCCTGAGTTTTTCATGAGGCTGCGTCTTTCATAGGGCGCTCGCATCCTGTCGGTCGAAAGCGTTGGCTTGTAGCGTTAATAGCTGTTCCAGGGTGTCGACACCGCGGGCCTCTAAGCGTGGCAGCAGGGCTAGCCAGAGTTCTGCGGTCACTCGAGCATCGCCTAAGGCAGTGTGGCGGGTGCCGGGGGGGAATGTTAGATCGTAGCGTTGCGCAAGGCTATCCAGGTCATGCCCATCTAAGGCTTCGTCCAGCGCGCGTGAAATTAGCAGAGTATCGATGACGGGAATATCAAAAGCGACGCCTTTATGACTGATGGCGAGCAGATCAAAGGCGGCGTTATGGGCCAGTAAAACGGCTTCCCCTACAAAGTCACGAAAGCGGGTAAGCACGATATCCAGCGGTGGTGCACCAATGACATCGGCATCGGTAAGGCCGTGAATGGCCGTACTGGCGGCCGGAATAGGCCGCTGAGGATCGACTTTTTGATCGAAGGCCTCGCTTGCCAATAGCCGCGCGTTGACCACGCGACAGGCACCAAGACTGATCACCGTGTCGCCTCTACGTAGCTCAAGCCCGGTGGTTTCAGTGTCAAACGCCACGACCTCCAAGCTGCGCAAGGAACGACTCGCAAGCGCTTCATCCGGCGGCGGGAGGTCGGCAATGCCAAAATCATGAAACTCGGGGCGTGGTGGTGCGGTTTCCCGTGGGGCACCAACGCGTTCAACGGCAGGGAGTGGAAGGCGTAGGCGGGCATGCACACCATCATCGTCGGCCAGACTCCAGATGTCGCTGGCGTGTTGGCGCAGTACGTCGGCAACACTGGGCGTTAGAGGTAGCGAGTTGAGTGGTTGCTGGCGCCACTCCGCCAATTCATGTTCGGGGATCGCTTTGCCGCGCCAGATAAGGTCTAAATAGACACGCTTATTGCCTAGGCATATCTCGCCTTCAAAGCCACTCTCGGGAAGGTGGGTATTGAGGTGCTTCACTAATGAGTCGAACAGCGCAATCAGGGCGGGGGCATCGCCTTTAAACCAAGCGGGCATGCCCACTGGGGTAATCAAACGGTGCTCGGGATCTAGGCGTTCATCCAGGGCTTGCCAGAAATCGTTCGACCACATCGGCGTTAAGCGCTCGCCCTGATGCTGCATGTCGTCGAGCAGTTGGCCGATCTTAGCCACGTTGTCGCCTAATGTGATGCCTTCCTCATGAATAACGCGCTCAAACCGTTGACGCAGCAATGAAGTGCTGGCGTCGTTTTGATGGCGCAGTTGAATCAACGCATCGGCGGCACTGGTTAGGCTGGCGGTATGCTGGCGCAGCGGTGTCAGCATATCGGCCAATTCGGCTCTTACGCCCATTTCACTCGACCACGACGCCGTTGCATCACCAAATGTAAGCAATGTTTCGCCATCGCTACCCGGCACGCGGCGCAGAATAACCTTTAGCCACCGGTTATCGCAGGGGGCGAGCAGCTCTCGCGGGGAGCCGTCGTTAGGCAGTTGGCTGAGTGCTTGCTGTAAGCTAGCAACCGGAAGCAGTGCTTCGAGGCGCTTACCTAAACCTAGCCCGGTATTGCCGATAAAAAAGTCTTCTGCCGCTTGATTAAACAGCATCACACGACGGTGGTGGTCACATAGCAGCAGCGGTGTTTCGAGTACTTGCAGCAGTGTTTCCAGCTCCTGGCGAATGCGTGCCGCGCTGCGGGCGCCGTCGGCGTGGGCGGTAGCGAGGCGGCTGCGATCTTCGCGCCAGCTTTCGCGTACACGGCGTAAATCTGGCCCCAGCCCTTTTAGCCAACCCTCGGGTGGGTGTTCGTCTCGGGCGTCGGGATTGGCAACCAAGCGCGCCAGTTGCACCTGTAAATGACGTAGCGGTGTAAACAGCATGCGTTCAAGCACTAAGCCCGCCAAAAATAGGGTCGCGCCGCCGGAAAAGCTGCCTAGCCATAGCGCCATTCGAGTGACGCCTGTGGGCGCGAGCTGGGCATCCAGCCAGGCGGCAAAAATAGCGCCACCCAATAGGCTGATACCGCTTAGCAAGAGCCATAAGCCAATCAGGCGCTGGCGTTTGGGCAGCCCACCTCGAGTCATGGCTGCTCCTCGATGAGTAGCGCTTTGACTTTTTCCACCAGAGATTGGGTAGAAAAAGGCTTGGTAATGTAGTCATCAGCGCCCAGCGCCATGCCTTTTTCACGCTCTACATCGCGTCCATGAGCGGTGAGCATAATAATCGGCAGTTGGGCGGTGGCTTCTTCGTTGCGCAGGCGCTCTAAAACGTCAAAACCGCTAATCCCAGGCAGGCTAATATCGAGCAGGAGTAAATCGGGCTGGCTATCGTTAACACGTGCTAACGCCTGTTCACCATCTTCGGCAGTCACTACCTCAAACCCTGCTTGCTCCATCAAGAACTCAAGCGATAGAACAATGTTGGGTTCGTCATCGACGACGAGCACTTTGACCATGGTGTTCTCCAGCTTTTATTTGTTTTAACGACGCATACTTGCAGTCTAGATAGATCGAGACAGTCAGCCAAGACGACCTTGGCCGAATGCACTAGCAATCCGCTAGCAGCGAGTAAATGCGATTGGTTTGGTACACTGTTTAGCTCTGTGCCATGGATTAGGCTTTGTACGAAAATTGCCTGCGCTCGCCGATTTTTCGTACAAACCCTCACGTGTTGTGGCTGACCAATGATCTACTGCTAAGGCTGCCAATGCGCGTACTACTGTTATCCGCCTACGAGGCTGTGAGTCATCGCTATTGGGCGCAAAGTTTAATAGCGCAGCTTGATGAGGTGTCGTGGACGCTTTTGACCTTACCACCCCGTCATTTTGCCTGGCGCATTCGTGGCAACCCACTGAGCTGGATGTTGAAAGAGCACGATACTCTTAGTCAGTCGTATGAGGTGGTGCTTGCCACTTCGATGGTGGATCTGGCGACGCTAATAGGGCTGTTTCCGCACCTTGGGCGAGCCAAGAAGATCGTCTATTTTCACGAAAACCAGTTTGCCTATCCCGAGTCTAGCGATCAGATACCCCAAGTAGAGGCCAAAATGGTTAATCTCTACACGGCGTTAGCGGCGGATAGCGTGGTATTTAACAGTGCCTATAATCGGGACTCCTTTATCGATGGTGCGCGAGCGTTTTTGAAAAAAATGCCTGAAAATCTTCCCGCAGCGAAGCCATTGGAAGCGCTGCGCGAGCGGTCTCAGGTTTTACTAGTACCCATTTCTGATAGCTCAACATCGCGACAGCAAACGGGTGTTCAAAAAACAGTGCCACAGCGCATTGTTTGGAATCACCGCTGGGAGTATGACAAAAATCCTGATGACTTCTTTGCCGTGCTGTTCGCGTTAAGCGATGCTGGAGTGGCGTTTGAGCTGGCAGTGCTGGGCCAGCGTTTTCGCCAAGCACCGGCCATTTTTGATGAGGCCGAGCAGCGATTAGCCAGGCATATTGTGGCTTGGGGCCCTCAGCCCGAGGAGTTGTATCGCGAATTGCTCGATAGCGCAGGCATCGTGGTTTCGACTACCTGGCATGAGTTCCAGGGCTTGGCGATTATGGAAGCGGCTCAGCGCGGGGCGCTGCCCCTAGTGCCGGATCGGCTTTGCTTCCCTGCTTTATATTCACCTGACTACCGCTACGACGGCACTCGGGAAGGGCTGTATGAGCGACTCAATGCCTGGCTGACAAATCCAGCTGCGCGTCCCGTACCCCTTGATACTTCGGTTTGGGAGTGGCCTGCTTGGCGCGAGGCCTACCGCCAGCTTCTATCCGTCGAGCCGGTCTAATCGCCGCGTCGGCCAATGCACCACGGCAGTATGGCGACGCATCTTTTGCGCAAGCGTTGGGTGCTCACGGCGAATCACCTGCTCGGCAAACTCGGATAGAAAGTGTGATTTAAGCTCTGCACGAGCGCGGTCGACGCCGCTGTGCTGGTAAGGGGTCGAAGCCAGCAGCATAAAGCCATCATCTGGGATGCGTCCGGCGCGCATATTGGTGTCAATGATGGTGGCTGCCGTACCAATGGGCACCGCTAAGTCCGGCCCGTAAGGGCCAATAATCAGGGCGGTATTGGGTAGGTGCAGAAAATCAAAGCCCCGGCCGATGCAGATCACCCATTCGCGGTGCTCGATATCGAGCTCCCGCTCGACGCCATGCAATTCGCTAACGTGGGCAAGGTTACCTTCCAGCAGAGGCAACAAATCGCGCTGCATGTCATGGGGCATATCGGGGCAAAGGGCGTTCAGTTGACTGCTTAATCCTTCTGGGGCCCGGCCAATCCACTCGCTGACATCAAGGGTGGTGCCGTCTTGGCCATGAATCACCAGCGCATCGCTGTCGGTTTCAAAGCCGCACACCAGCGGGTAAACCTGTTGGTGGTCGTGGCCAAATAGCTTGCCCGCCTGCTCGGCAATGGCATAGGCGTGTGCTTTCGCCGCTTGGGTATCGCAGTTAAACCCGGCGCAGCCGCGGGCTGGGTTGCCATGGGAAAAGTGGTAGGTGATCAGCATTAGCGTGCTGCGCCCCGCCTGAGCGGCGTCGACTACCGTCTCAGTCAGCAGTTCCCCCAGGTAGGGCCAGCCTAGATCAAAAATGCCGCCCAGGTTACGAAACGGCGTAATGATCCCTAACGGTGTGCGCGTGGCGTGGGGAATATGAATGCGCCCATCCATGCACTTCATGACGACGATAGATGTCGGGTGTTGTGCCATATAACGTTGCCGTGCCAGCCATGCCCCTGGACTACAGAAATGCTCGGCGTGTTGCCGTGACAGATCCAGTAGCGCATCAATACGCTGTTCAATGGGCTGATCATGCAGAAGCGTGGCAGGGGTAGGCATGGGGGACTCCGTCTAGGCGATTTCGGTTTTGTCTTTATAGTCGCATAGATCCTCAATAATGCAGCTACCGCAGCGCGGTTTGCGGGCAATGCAAGTGTAGCGACCGTGCAGAATCAACCAGTGATGAGCATCTTGCAGAAATGCTTTGGGCACATGGCGCAGCAGTTTTTGCTCCACCTCGACAACATCTTTGCCTTTGGCGATGCCGGTACGATTAGCGACCCTGAAAATATGCGTATCCACCGCCATGGTGGGCTGGCCAAACGCCGTGTTGAGAATCACATTGGCAGTTTTGCGGCCTACACCAGGCAGGGCTTCTAACGCTTGGCGGGTATTGGGCACTTCGCCGCCATGTAGGTTGACCAGCATATGACAGGTTTTCATCAGGTTTTCGGCTTTGGTGTTGTATAAGCCGATGGTTTTGATGTGCGCTTTCAGCTCGTCGATACCCAAATCAATGATCGCTTGGGGAGTATTCGCTACCGGGTAGAGCCGTGCCGTGGCCTTATTGACGCCCACATCGGTGGCTTGAGCGGAGAGCAGCACGGCGGCTAGCAGCTCAAACGGTGAACTCCAGTTAAGCTCGGTAGTCGGGTGCGGGTTCTCTGCCTGAAGGCGAGCAAAAATTTCATGACGCTTTTGGGCATTCATGGCGGGTCTCTTAATCAATACGAATGATGAATACGGACAGCTGTTTACACATCTATTTTGGGGCAGCTCAGCTATTTAATTGTGCCGGTGACGCGCACACGCCGCTCAGGCCGTGGCGTTGCGGCTGCTGGTTTGGTACGCGCCGCGCTGCGCTGATCAATGACATTTTTCAGTGCGATTAACATGCCTGCCACAAAAAAAGCGCCAGGTGGCAGCACAAAAAATAGGAATTGATAATCGTCGGCTATCGTCAGCTGCCAGTTAGCGGCTTGAGGTCCAAACAGCAGCGCCATATCGCTAAAGAGCGTGCCTTGGCCGAGTAGCTCGCGTAGGGCGCCCAGCAGTACTAGTACGGCGCCAAACCCTAGCCCCATCATAAAGCCATCTATGGCCGCTGGAATGATCGGCTGGCGCGAGGCAAAGGCATCAGCGCGGCCTAAAATGGCGCAGTTGGTGACAATCAGCGGAATAAAAATCCCCAACACCTGATAAAGTGGGTAAGCGTAGGCGGCCATCAGCAGCTCAGCGCAGGTCACAAAGGCGGCAATCACCATCACGAACGCGGGCAAGCGCACCGCGCTGGGTACCTGGTGTCGAATCATTGAAATGGCGGTGCTCGCGCTCACCATTACCAGCAGCGTGGCGAGCGCCAAACCCAGCGCATTCACCACACTGCCACTAACGGCTAGCAGCGGGCAGAGTCCCAGCAGTTGAACCAGTGCTGGGTTGTTCGACCACAGCCCATCCCGGGCCAGTTGGCGCCATTGGCCTATTGGACGAAGGCTCATGTGCCGGGCTCCTTAAAATTAATGGGTAGCGGCGTTTGGGCAGCATATTGCAGCGCCACATGTACGGCATTCACCACGGCGCGTGGCGTTATCGTTGCACCAGTAAACGCATCAAAGTGACCGCCGTCTTTAGCTACCGCCCACTCTTCCGGTGGCAAACTCGCTAACCCTAAACCATTAAATCGCGTAATCCAGTCACTGCGGCTCCGCTCTATATCGTCGCCTAGCCCAGGGGTTTCCTGGTGTTGAGTGACGCGCACACCGCTAATGCGCTGCTGATCGTCAATGCCGATCAGTAGGCGAATTTCGCCGTTATAGCCTTGTCTTGTGACCACCGGCAAAATGACGGCACTGTCTCCGTTACTATGCTCGCTGTCGCTTACCCACCAGCCTTGGCTATCGCTTTTCAATCCTAGTGCTTCGGGATTGGGAAGCGTAAAGGTGCCTTCTACCACCTGGGCGATGGGTATATTTTCCAGCGTTTGGGGGAGTACTTCTTGTAACTGACGGTGCTGGTAAGCCAACTGATGGGTCGCTATTCGTTCGGCGGTAAGTGCACGAGTGAGGGCAACGCTACCCGCTGTTACCAGAGCAAACGTGCCCAGCGCGAAAGCGCCCCGTTGCATGGCTTGGAAGAGCGTCATGGCTGCTCACCCCGGGAATTTTTTGGCTGCCCCGTCGGACGTGGCACGCTGTACAGGTCTAGCAGCGGTACGCATAGATTCATCAGCAACACCGCAAACGCCACTGCATCCGGGTAACCGCCAAAGGTGCGAATAATGATAACCAAGGCGCCGATACCGGCTCCATAAAGTAGTTTGCCGCGACGGCTGGTGGCGGCGGAGACCGGGTCGGTGGCGATAAAGAATGCCCCAAACAGCGTCGCCCCGGTGAGCAGGTGAAAAAGCGGTGAGGCAAAGTGGCTTGGGTCGCTGAGATAAAAAAGCGTGGCAAGTAGTAACAGGCTGCCCAGCATCGCTACCGGGATGTGCCAGCTAATAATTCGCTTTACGAGTAAAAGGATGCCACCCGCTAACCAAGCAAGGGCTACCCAACGCCAGGCATTAAGCGTTCCCTCCGGCAATGGATTGGTTGCCCAGAATTCGCTGGCAAGCACAGCCTCGCCTTTGTGTTTAAAGGCATCGAGCGGCGTGGCACCGCTCAAGCTATCCAGTTCGGCGCTAGGCAGCATCCCTGTGATTTGTGCCCATAAGCTCTGCGGTAGGAGTTCTTGGGGTGGCGCCCAAAGCGTCATGTAGGAAGGAAACGACACCAATAGCAGCGCATAGCCCACCATGGCGGGGTTAAACGGGTTATGACCTAGGCCGCCGTATAGCTGCTTGCCCACCACTATAGCGGCGATCATCCCGACGCTGATCAACCACCAGGGGCTAGCGGGAGGCAGCGAAACACCGAGTAAAATAGCAGTGAGCAGGGCGCTGGCGTCATTCAATGCAACGCGAATGGGTCGCTTGCGGAGCCGCAACACCGCAGCTTCAAGCACAACACCCAACGCCGCCGCTATTAATATATTACTGAGTACGCCCAGCCCAAAGAAGTAGCTCATGGTGGCGAGGCCTGGCAGCGTCGCCACGATCACCCAGCGCATTAAGCTTGCTGTGGGCGGCACGAAAGTCGTCACGGGGGCGTCGTTTACGCCTGACGCGTGCATCATGCTCATGATGACTCCTCGCTTTGGGAGGGACTAGGGGCGGCTTGCTGCTCCTTCGCCTGGGCAAGTTGCGATTCGACTGCTTTCAGGTTCTCCTGGGCAGTGGCAAGCTGCATTTCCAAATCATCCAACGGCTGTTTGGGATCTTCCTGGGCGACGCGTGCCAGGGTTCTTTCCGCTTTTTTGACTGATGCTTTGGCGGCGGCATGGGCAATTCTTAAGCCCCGTAAATCGATCTTTTCACTGCTAGCGGCGGCGCTGGTCGGCGTGCGACGTTGTTGCGATTTGCGCGCCTCTTTGCGTGCCTGTTTTTCAGCCTCTTCCCGAGCTAATCGCGCTTGGCGAAACTCGAAACGGTGCTTGGCGTACTCCGCTTTTGCTGCCTCAATCCGCTGTAGGCGTATGCGGCTTTTAGCTTCGCGGTAATCGACGACGAGCGGAATATGGCTTGGGCAGACATAGCTGCAAGCGCCGCACTCTATGCAGTCGAACAGATGGTAGCGCTCCATCTTGGCATCGTCTTTGGCGCGGGCGTACCAGTGCAGCTGTTGTGGCAGCAGCGACACCGGACAAACGCTTTCGCATTCACCGCAGCGTATGCAGGGCGATTCTGTCGGCCCGGGGGGCAGTTCAGCGATAGTCGCCGCGATTAAACAGTTGGTGAATTTGGTAACCGGCGTATCGAGCGTTAGCAGCGGTGCTCCCATCATGGGGCCACCCTGAATCACTTGATGCAGTGCTGTGTGATCTAGTCCGGCCTGTTCTAGCAGTGCTTTAACTGAGGTGCCCAACCGCACCCAGCGATTGCCGGGCTGACTGATCGCTTCGCCCGTTAGCGTGACCACTCTGGACACCAGCGGCTGACCATCACGCACTGCATGTAGCACTGCCAGCAAAGTGCCGGGATTATGGCACAGCACGCCCACATCGGCGGGTAAGCCGCCGCTGGGAACATCAAGGTCTAGCAGTCGCTTAATGAGTTGGCGCTCGCCGCCGCTGGGGTAGCGGGTAGAAATCACCTTGAGCTCAACGGTAATCGGGTGGCTATTCTGTATCGCCTGCCGCAGCGCTTCAATTGCCTCGGGTTTGTTATCTTCAATGCCGATAACGATATGCTGCGCGCCGCACAGTTTGGCGCTTATCTGGGCGCCTTCGAGTACGTCGTTAGCGTAGTGGCGTAGCGTGATATCGTCGGCGGTAATATAAGGCTCACATTCGGCGGCGTTGATCACCAAGGTATGAATGTCATGCTGTTCCACTACCCGCGCTTTAATATGGGTAGGGAAACCAGCACCGCCGAGTCCGACAATCCCGCTCTCATTCAAGCGCTCAAGTAGCGCATTGGGTTCGACACGTTGCCAGTCGAGACGGGGTAACCGGAGCCACTCATCCTGACCATCGCTATCAATGATGATTTGGGTGGCGTTAACCTCGCTCACGGTGCCGCTAATGCTGGCGTGCAGATTACTGGAGATCATGCCTTCGCGCTTGGCAATGACGCTACCTACTTTGACTGTATCGCCCGGCGCGACACAGGGCGTGGCGGGCTGGCCGCTGTGCTGTTGCAGCGGCAGTGTCACTCGGCCAGGTAATGGCGCGTCAATCAGCTCGGCCTGATTCGATCGCTGTTTGCGCTCGGGCGGGTGAATTCCACCGGGGAAATCAAAGGTGTTCGACATCAAGACACCCCTGGTGCGGGTTGGCGGTCACTGGCAATCATGTTTGAAGAGTGCGCTGTTACCGGTTGCCATTGGGTGAGCGGTGCCGTGCGTGGCAGCATATCGATACAGTCTACGGGGCAAGGGTCAAGGCACAGATCGCAGCCGGTACACTCATCCTCAATCACGGTATGCATTAACTTAGCCGCACCAATAATCGCATCGACCGGGCAGGCTTGAATGCACTTGGTACAGCCGATGCACTCCTCTTCACGAATAAACGCCACTTTTGCTTCGCTTTGGGCTTCGCCGTCCAGGGGCTCAGGCTCCCGGCCTAATAGATCAGCGAGGGCGTGGATCGTCGTGTCGCCACCTGGCGGGCATTTATTCAGTGCATCGCCCTGGTTAATCGCCTCGGCATAAGGGCGGCAGCCTGGGTAGCCGCACTGGCCGCACTGAGTTTGCGGCAGCAGGGCATCAATTTGTTCCACTAGCGGGTTATCTTCCCGCTTGAAGCGTTCGCTCACCACGCCCAGCAGGGCACCAAAACCCAGGCCTAAGCCGGTTAATACCGCAACGGCGCTAAGCATGCTGATAGCATCGAATGTGTCACTCATTATGCGCTACCTTCACCCTTGTACTAATCCGGAAAAGCCGAGAAACGCTAGCGACATAAGGCTAGCGGTCACCATGGCAATCGCCGCACCTTGAAATGGTTTAGGAATATCCGCTCCTGCCAAACGCTCACGCATGGCAGCAAATAGTACCAAAATAAGCGAAAAACCCAGCGCCGCGCCCAAACCATAGAGGGTGGTATGAAAAAAGCTCAGTTCGCGGTTCAGCGACAGTAGCGCTACGCCCAATACCGCGCAGTTGGTGGTAATAAGCGGTAAGAATATTCCCAGTACTTGATGTAGTAGTGGACTTAATTGACGAACCATTATTTCTGTAAATTGAACTACCGCGGCGATCACCACAATAAAGCTGATGGTGCGCAGGTATGTCACATCCAGCGGCACTAGCAGCCCGTGATAAACCACGAAGCTAGCAGCCGATGCCAGGGTTAACACAAAAGTGGTTGCCAGGGACATGCCCATGGCCGACTCCAATTTATTAGAGACGCCCATAAATGGGCATAGACCCAAAAATTGAACCAGCACGAAGTTATTGACCAGCGCCGTGCTGATCAAAATGATAAATAGCTCACTCATGATGGCGTATTGTGCGAAGAAATGGTGGCGTTGGCGAGCGAAGGTGTATATACCTTGGCGCAGTGTCTGCCAGCTGCTTTAGCAGCGTAAAGCGCTTGGTCAGCGGCGGTCATTAATCCACTGAATGTCTGAATGCCTGCTATACCCAACTGGCTAATACCGATGCTCACGGTAACATGCGGTGCTACGGGCGACATATAGTGTAGATGCTGCAATTGATCAATAGCGTCACTAAGTGCTTGGCTTTTTTCCAATGCCTGGGTAGCTGGTGTTGCGGACATCATGGCACTAAACTCCTCGCCGCCTGTACGCGCGATAAAGAAGCCATGCGCAGTGGCGACGTCATGCATGGTTTGTGCTACCCGCTGCAAACATATATCACCCTCGGGATGCCCATAATGATCATTAAACATTTTGAAGTGATCGATATCGAGCATCATGACCGACAACGGTTGGCCTGACGCCAAGGCGCTATTAACCACCTCTTGCAGGCGCTGATCGAATAATCGCCGATTGGGTAAACCGGTCAATGGGTCATGGGTAGAGAGCTCGATGAGTTCAGCATTCAGCTGCTGTTGATGCTTGAACTGGTCTTGAAAGGCCCGCGCTAGGATGCCAATTTCATCGCCGCGTCCTAATAGATGGCTTGATCCCTTTAAATCCACGCTGGCTTGCTGCGTAAACTGAGTCAGAGTTCTGAGTGGCTTCAGAATAATACGCTCCAGTAGCAGCAGAACAAGGCCAATCACTAATAGCATCAAGCAGGCTGTCCATAAAAGTACGTAGCGGAACGTTTCTAGACTCGCCAAATAACTGGTGCGATTAAGCTGGGTTCCCAATGCTATCTGCTCGTTATGCGGGTAAGTAGTTAAATAGCGCTGCGCCTGGATAGTATTGCCTGAGATGGTGACGGCTGTGTCATTATTGATACCGCCTTCCACCATCGAAAGCGTCGTTGGTAGCCCCGTATAGTCTTCTATGATCGTCAACCATTCATCGTCCATTGGCCTAACTTTGAATAGCCATCCCTGGGGCGGACCGCTCTCATCGGTTCTCACAATGGGGTTGGACGCTACCATTAGCGGCGTTGTGCCCGCATACAGGCTGCTTTTGCCCTGTTCTGGATCTTCTTTAATGGAAGCCTGCATCGTGCGAATCAGCCCCGACATCCAGCGGCACTCACGCTCTGCGGTATAGCAAGTGTGGTATTGGCCGGTAGCAGGATTGAGGCCTGCTAAAAAATGTACATCGCCCTTCGCATTGAAAAAGGCCATTAGCTGGTAGCGCATTTCTTCAAACATCTGTTGGCTAAAATTGGTATCCGTATAGCCAGGGTAGTTACCTTGAATAAATTCATAGGTATCGTCCCAGATCGACCAGTCTCGCGCTTGGGCTAGTAGTTCCTGTTGGCTGATATTGAGGCTGCGTTCAATTTGCGCTAGCTCCTGGATTACTACCGCACGCTCTTCCTTATGAAGTGCGGGAAATATTACCCACTTGCTCAAGGCAGCTAAGGAAATAAGGGCTAGTAATAACACCCCGCCCAAGGCGGCCAGAAAACGAAAGCGCAAAGATCGAGAGAAGCGATGAACCATAGGGGTGCCTAAGCGAAACGGTGACGATGTACGACAGCTGCAAAAAATAAAAGGGGCAAAGGCTTTTAGCCTCTGCCCCTTTGGCATGGCTCTTTAGTGATTAAGTGACCCGCTGGCCCGGTTCGGCACCGGTGTCTGGGGAGAGCAAATAGATGCCGTCTTCGTTTGCTGAGGCTAGCACCATGCCTTCCGATACGCCAAAGCGCATTTTACGCGGTGCCAAGTTGGCAACCATAACTGTCAAGCGACCTTCCAGTGCTTCAGGTGCGTAAGCAGAGCGAATGCCAGAGAATACATTGCGTGTTTCGCCGCCCAGGTCGAGGGTCAATTGCAGCAGCTTGTCGGCGCCTTCCACGTATTGGGCTTTCGCAATGCGCGCAATGCGAAGGTCGACCTTGGCAAAGGCTGCAAAGTCGATTTCATCGGCAATGGGGTCTTCCGCCAGCGGGCCTTTTGGCGCCTCTTTCAGCTTTTGCTCTTCCACAAGATCTTCCTTTGACGATTCGATCATGGCATCAATTTTATCGCGCTCGACGCGAGTCATCAGCGGTTTGAATTTGTTGATCGAGTGATCGGTCAGAACCGTTTGGCGAGTGTGCCAGTCAAGAGACGCGACATTCAAGAACTCACGCGCTTCTTTGGCCATCGTGGGAACGACGGGGGCTAGATACACCATCAACTGCCGGAACAGGTTAATACCGACCGAACATATCTCAAGCACTTCAGCGTCGCGGCCATCTTGCTTGGCCAATGCCCAGGGTTCTTTATCTGCAATATAGGTGTTGGCCTCGTCTGCCAACTCCATAATTTTACGCATTGCCCGGCTAAACTCACGAGCTTCAAAGTCTTCGGCAATATCATCACCGGCGGCAATAAAGCGGGTGACCATTTGCGGTTCTGCGCAGTGAGCCGAGAGAGTGCCACCGCCGATTTTCTTAACAAAACCGGCGCAGCGACTTGCAATGTTGACTACTTTGCCGACTAAATCTGAATTTACTCGGGCGGCAAAGTCCTCCAGGTTCAAATCCAAATCATCCACTTTGGAGGTAAGCTTTGCGGCGAAGTAGTAGCGCAGGTATTCAGGATTCAGGTGATCGGCGTAGGTGGCAGCTTTAATGAAAGTGCCACGAGATTTCGACATCTTGGCGCCGTCCACCGTTAGGAAACCGTGGCAGTTAACGGCGGTAGGTGTGCGCAGGTCAGCGCCATGCAGCATGGCAGGCCAGAACAGCGCGTGGAAGTAGACGATATCTTTGCCGATAAAGTGATATACCTCGGCCTTCGAGTCTTTGTTCCAGTAGCTGTCGAAGTCGATCCCTTCGCGGTCGCAGAGATTTTTAAAGCTGGCCAGATAACCTATCGGCGCATCCAGCCAGACATAGAAATACTTGCCAGGTGCGTCGGGGATTTCGAAGCCAAAGTAGGGCGCGTCGCGGGAAATGTCCCACTCGTTAAAACCGGACTCAAACCATTCCATCAGCTTATTACGGATTTGCGGCTGAACGTGGCCGTCGTCAATCCAGCGCTGTAGGAAGTCGGCAAAGTCGGGCAGCTTAAAGAAGTAGTGGGTTGAGGTGCGTACTTCGGGCGTTGCGCCTGAAATTGCTGAGACGGGATTAATCAAGTCAGCGGGGGTGTAGGTAGCACCGCACTTTTCACAGTTGTCGCCGTACTGGTCCTCTGAACCGCATTTAGGGCAGGTGCCTTTAATAAAGCGATCGGCTAAAAACAAGCCTTTCTGGGGATCAAACATCTGCTCAATATCACGCGTGGCAATATGGCCTTTATCGCGTAGACGCTTATAGATCATCTCGCTGAAGTGACGATTTTCAGGGGAGTGCGTCGAATGGTAGTTGTCAAATCCAACGCCAAAACAGGCAAAGTCCATTTGGTGGTCATTGGAAACCCGTTCGATCAGCGCTTCAGGGGTAATACCTTCCTGTTCCGCACGCAGCATAATGGCGGTGCCATGGGCGTCATCAGCGCATACGTAGTAGCACTGCTGGCCACGGCTTTTCTGAAAACGTACCCAGATATCAGTCTGGATATACTCAAGTAAGTGACCGAGGTGAATGGCTCCGTTGGCGTAGGGGAGCGCGCTAGTCACCAAAATGTTGCGCGTGGCGGTAGTAGACATGGTGAAGGTTAATTCCGAGTGAATAAGGGTGCCGATCAGGCGATAACAAAAAAGACGGCGAAGTCGCTAAATGCTTCGCCGATAGCGTTACTTTCTAATAACGGTTAATAAAGCGCTTGCTCTTCTTGAACCACTTCGCGCAGCAGTTCTAAAAAAAGCTTATCAGCCTCAGAGTGCTCAGCAGGGTCTTCGGGTATATGCACACTAGTGGTGTCTGAAATTTCGTTAGCAATCCGTGCCATGGCCGCTGAGCTATTGCCCTCGGTCAACTGCTGCCTAGCGATCACAAGTGATTGCTCAAGAATTTTGGGGTCTTGTAGCAATTTGCGAATAAAGCCTCGCAGCTCATTGATGACACGTGTTTTCTGGATTTCTGAACCGGACATGGAAGTCTCCTTAGGATCGCGAACGACAACAGGGCCAAGCGAAGCCAATCAATGCGTTGACCATAGCATTTTTTCTGCCAACGGGCATGAGTTGCACGGCATTAAACCTGCAGCTTAAAACGCTGGTTTAAAGCGTCAATCGACCGGCCTTGTGCTTGACGGGGTTCGCGTATTGGGCAAGCCAATATGGCCTTAACGCCTCAGGTACATCGGCAAGACGTGCATTGAAGCGCTCCCTGTCTTGTTTAGTAATCGCTTTACGCGCTACTAGTTCCGGCGCTTCGCCCAATGCTTCAAGCGCTAAATAGTGGCTGGGGAAGAGGCGGTACCCGCCAATCACCTGACGATCAATCTCCGCGGCCACTTCGTCTGGCGTCGCCATATCAGCGCCGACCGGCGTGCCAAAGTGCAGCCGCACACGGCCCTTAGAGCCGGTAATGCCTGCCACAATGGAACGGATATCCTCAAACTCACCTTTGGCATAGCTGCCCTGCGTATCAATATCGTGTAGTTCCTGGGCCTTTTGCACGTCGCAGGGGTCATATTCATAGCTAATCGATACCGGCACGAGCTTCAATTCGGCAATCGCATCACCAAACACCATGTCGCGCTCTGACGCTTTCCTGGCCATGGTTAACATCTTGATAATAGCGGGCTCGGTATGGTCGATGCCATTCTTTGCCCGGCCTTCGCGCTGGGCCATCCAGATTGAGTGCTGGTCTTCTGTAATCGTATGGCGAATATAGGCTGAAAGCTGTTGATACGCTGCCAGCATTGCCCGCTTGCCTCGTGCACTCCGTGGGACAATAAAGCTTTTATTGAGTCGCATTAGGTCGGTGACGTAGGGCTTTTTGAGCAGATTGTCACCGATAGCGATACGCACAGTGTCGCGGTTCGCTTGATAGAGCGCATAGTTGACGAACGCTGGGTCAAGCGAAATATCGCGATGGTTGCCTATGAATAGGTAAGCGCCTTTGGGGTCGAGCTTATCAAGCCCCGTGACTTCAAATTCATCGGTGGTGGTACGAATCATGCGCTCCATATAATGAGCAATGCGCATTTGAAATTCGTAGATCGATGTAACACCTTTCACTTCACGGCGGACCGCGCGACTGGCAAAGCCACGCGCCAGCGATGGCGCCCAGCGCGCCAAGCGTGGAAGCCGAAAGCGGGTGAGGGCATCGAGCAATTCGTTGTCCCGTGAGAGCCTGGCAAGAACATCGGCTACTTCATGATCCATAAAGGGCCGAATGTCGGCCCACGGGTCTGTCGCGGTAGAGACGTTAGTAGCGTTATTGTGATGAGTCATGCGAACCGTTGGATAATAAAAAATAAGTATCGATTAATAGCATCGAGGTCGAAGGTCTATAGAGTCCTTACTGCGCCGCGGGTTCCCGCTGCGTTTCGCCCCCAAGCCACTCTATTAAGCGTGGAATATCGGTAGATAGCGCCTGCGCCATTAAAATAAAGTCTGTTTCCAGGCGGGCGAGCGCATCGTCACCATCGTCCGCATGGTCGGCCTCTTCAATGAGAGCATCGCCAAAGCGCAACGATTTCAGCGCCAAATCATCGTGCAGCACGAAGCTTAACCGGCCTTCTAAGCTCACAGCGAGTTTGCTGGCCTGGCGGCCGCTTTCGAGTAACTGCTGAATTTCATCACTGTCTAAATCGACTTGGCGCGCGCGAAGTACACCGTCATCGCCTTTCGCTTTGAGCTCAACTTGATCACCCAGCTGCAGATCGGCAGGGCGGCTAGCCACATCGCCCAGCCAAGTGGTCATAGCGCGAATGGGCAACGTTTGCGAACTCAGCGGGGTGACTTTCAAGCTGCCCAGCGTCTCGCGCAGCAAGTCCAGAATATCCTCGGCACGGGTGCGCGAGCTGGCATTGATGCCAATCATTTGGCCTTTTGTGTCCCACCAAAGGTCGATTTTCTGGCTGCGTACAAAGGCGCGAGGCAGCAAATTTTCAGTGACCTGCTCTTTAAACGCGGTTTTCTCTTTGCGGGTAACTTTACGGCTTTCGCTGGCTTCGATGTCGGCGACGAGCTCGTCGACCTCTTCTTTTACAACCGAGGCAGGCAGTAGCCGCTCTTGGCGAAGGGCGGAAAGCAGGCGGTGCGATTGAATTTCGTGCACTAACTGCCCGCCGCCCATACGTCCAGCCGGGGCTGTCCAGCCCAGGCGGCGTGCATCAGCGTTGCCGAGTGGTTTGGCGGCATGCTCTTGTAAAGCGCTAGCGAGCGCATCGCTGGATAACTCGGGCGCGTCGTGCAGGCGGTATAAATGCAAGTGCTTAAACCACATGAGGCCAATCCTGTTCAAAAGGTGGCACATTATGGCGAAAGAGGGGCATTCCTACCAGCGGCTGCCACCAATCGTCTCTGTTGCACGTGTTTCAAACTTGTGTTTGATTTAGGGTTTGCCAGCTAAATACTATCCGCCAATTAATTACATTGTTTGACTGAACAGTAGGAGTGGTTATGAGTACATCGCTATCGCGGGTTCAATTGCGTGTTCGTGGCTATCACTTGGATGGCTATGGTCATGTGAATAACGCTCGCTACCTGGAGTTTATGGAAGAGGGCCGTTGGGATTACTTTGATCAACACCCAGCGATGATTAAGGAACTTCATCAGGCTGGTCGGGCGTTTGTAGTGGTTAACTTGAATATTGATTATTTGGCCGCGGCGCGTCATGGCGATGATTTAGAAATTATGACGGGCATCGTTAACGTCGGTGAACGCAGCGGCCTCTGCCACCACCGCATCGTGCGCAAAGACGGTACCGTCATTGCCCAGGCAGATTTGACCTTCGTGCTTCTGGATATGCGGGCTAATAAAGCCGCTGCCATTGAGGGCGAGGTGCGTGACGCGTTGGCTGCATTAACAGTGGCGAAAGAGGCATTTACCCCCTAAACGGCTTTGGTGAGCTCCCTGGCTGCCCTTGCTGCTTTTGCAGTGGTATGATGGTGCAGTATTTGCGCGCCGCTCCATTGAGTTTTTAGGGGCGGTGTTTTTAAGCGCTTTCAACTCTCGCAGTGCCAATGCAGTGCAAAGGATCTGACTTTCATGGGTGACATCGCCAGAGAAATCTTGCCCGTCAATATTGAAGACGAGCTTAAACAGTCGTATCTCGACTATGCGATGAGCGTCATTATCGGCCGCGCGCTTCCAGATGTGCGGGATGGCCTTAAACCGGTTCACCGGCGTGTGCTGTTTGCCATGCATGAACTGGGTAATGACTGGAATAAACCGTACAAGAAGTCGGCGCGTGTCGTCGGCGATGTCATCGGTAAATACCATCCGCACGGCGATAGCGCGGTTTACGACACCATCGTACGTATGGCCCAGCACTTTTCGATGCGTCATGTGCTGGTCGACGGCCAGGGTAACTTCGGTTCGATTGATGGGGATAACGCGGCTGCCATGCGTTATACCGAGGTGCGTATGTCGCGCCTTGCCCACGAACTGCTCGCTGACCTGGAAAAAGATACCGTCGACTGGGTCGATAACTACGACGGTACTGAACGTATTCCCGCGGTATTGCCTACCAAAACGCCCAATTTGCTGATTAACGGCTCCTCGGGCATTGCGGTAGGTATGGCAACCAATATTCCACCGCACAATATGCGTGAAGTGATTGATGGCTGCTTAGCGTTAATCGACGACTACACGCTGACCGTGGATGACTTGATGGAGTATATCCCCGGCCCTGATTTCCCCACTGGGGCGATTATCAATGGTCGCGCGGGTATCTTATCGGCATATCGTACCGGCCGTGGGCGTATTTATGTTCGCGCCTGTCACACCATTGAGCACCATGACAAAACCGGTCGCGATCACATCATTATTAGTGAGCTGCCGTATCAGGTAAACAAAGCGCGGTTGATCGAGAAAATTGCCGAGCTGGTGAAAGAGAAGAAGATCGAAGGCATCGCTGAGCTGCGCGATGAGTCGGATAAAGATGGCCTGCGCGTGGTCATAGAAGTTAAGCGTGGCGAGTCCGGCGAAGTAGTGGTCAATAATCTATTTGCTCAGACACAGCTGCAGAACGTGTTCGGGATCAACATGGTGGCGCTGGAAAATGGCCAGCCCCGTACCCTAAATCTGAAAGAGATGCTGGAAGCCTTTATTCGCCATCGTCGCGAAGTGGTGACCCGGCGTACGCTTTATGAGCTGAAAAAAGCACGTGAACGCGGGCATTTGTTAGAAGGTTTGGCCGTCGCTATTTCGAATATCGACGAAGTGATTGAACTGATTAAAGCCTCGCCCAATGCGGCAGAAGCGCGTGAAAAGCTGCTCGCCAAGACCTGGCAGCCCGGCCAAGTGACCGCCATGTTGGAGCGGGCGGGTGCTACTTCTTGCAAGCCAGAAGAGCTGGAAGAGGGCTTTGGTCTAAACACCGCGGCCACGTCGTATCGGTTATCGCCTGCCCAGGCACAAGCGATTCTTGAGTTACGTCTGCACCGTTTGACGGGCCTTGAGACCGAGAAGCTGCTCGATGAATACCTGACGATTCTTGAGAAAATTGCTGAGCTTACTGAAATTCTGGCATCGCCTGATCGGTTGATGGAAGTGATCCGGGAAGAGCTGCACGCCGTGCGTGATCAGTTTGGCGATGATCGTCGCACTGAAATCCAGGCAAGCCACCTGGATCTGTCGATTGAAGACTTGATCGCAGAAGAAGACATGGTCGTGACCGTGTCGCGCTCTGGTTACGCCAAGACGCAGCCGCTGTCGGATTATCAGGCCCAGCGCCGTGGTGGTCGCGGCAAGTCTGCCACCGCGATGAAAGATGAAGATGTAATTGAGCACCTGCTGGTAGCGTCTACACACGACACCGTGCTGCTGTTCTCCAATCGCGGCAAAGTGTACTGGCTGAAAGTGTATGAAATGCCCAACGCCAGCCGCGGCTCGCGTGGCAAGCCGCTGGTCAATATGCTGCCGCTGGAAGAGGGTGAAGCGGTTAACGCCATCCTGCCGGTCCGTGACTACGATCCTGAGCACTATATCTTCTTCGCGACGGCTAAAGGCACCGTCAAGCGCACCAGTCTTGAACAGTTCTCGCGCCCGCGTAGCGTAGGTCTTATCGCCATTGACCTTGAAGAGGGGGATCGCTTAGTTGGCGCTGCCATTACCACCGGTAATGATCATGCCATGCTGTTGTCGTCTAACGGCAAGGCCATTCGCTTCGAAGAGGGTAAAGCCCGCGCCATGGGACGTACTGCTCGCGGCGTACGTGGTATGCGCCTGGCTGGCGATGCGGAAGTCATCAGTTTGATTATTCCCAAGAGCCAGCAAATCGACGCTGAAGCGGATGCCGAAGAGGAAACTCAGGATAGCGCGCAAGAGAGCGTCGTGGCCGAAACCGCCGATGGTCAGATATACATTATGACCGCCAGTGAAAACGGTTACGGTAAGCGCACGCGTCTGGAAGAGTTTCCGCTGCGTGGCCGTGGTGGTCAGGGTGTTATCGCCATGCAAACCAGTGAGCGTAACGGTTCGCTAGTCGCGGCGATGCAGGTTTATGACAGCGATGAAATGATGTTGATCACTGACCGTGGCACGCTGGTGCGTACGCGTGTTGAAGAGGTCTCAACCACCTCGCGTAATACCCAGGGCGTGATGTTGATTCGTCTGGGTAAAGAAGAAAAATTAGTCAAAACCGTTCGCGTTGATGAGCCCGCCGAAGTCGATCTGACCGCTCTTGAGGAAGGTGCCGAAGAGGGTGCCGAGGCTAGCCTTGATGAGCGACCTGAAGACGTTCAGGCGAGTGAATCATCCGATGACGCACAGGAACCGGGGACTGATGACACGTCATTATAATTTCTGCGCAGGGCCAGCGGCCCTGCCAGTAGCCGTACTGGAACGCGCCCGGGAAGAGTTGCTGGACTACCATGGGCGTGGCCTTTCCGTAATGGAAATGAGCCACCGTAGCGATGAGTTTGTTGCCATTGCTGAGCGTGCAGAAGCTGATTTTCGTGAGCTTCTAAGCGTGCCAGATAACTATAAAGTGCTGTTTTTGCAGGGCGGCGCCAGTATGCAATTTGCAATGCTGCCGATGAACCTGCTGGGACAGGGCGGTAGCGGCAACTTCATTCAGACCGGTATCTGGGGCAAAAAAGCGCTTAGCGAAGCAAAGCGCCTTGGTTTCGCTTGTCATGTTGCTGCAAGCAGCGAAGCTAATGGTCACATGGCGGTACCCGCGCTGGATAACATCAGCGTTAGCGATGACGCGGCCTATTTGCACTACACGTCGAACGAAACGATTGGCGGCTTGGAGTTTGACTATACACCCCATGTTCAGCGTGCCGATGGCGCTAGCGTGCCGTTGGTCTGCGATATGTCATCAAATATCCTGTCTGGGCCGATCGACGTTAGCAATTTCGGCGTGATCTACGCTGGGGCGCAGAAAAATATCGGCCCCGCAGGTTTAACGCTGGCCGTCGTTCGTGACGACTTGCTAGGCAAAGCCCAAGCCCACATTCCTTCGCTGTTTGATTACAAAATGCTGGCCGAAGCGGGTTCGATGGTGAATACACCGCCCACCTATGCCTGGTATTTGGCGGGATTGGTGTTTCAGTGGCTGAAAGATGACATTGGTGGGCTAGCCGCGATGGACGCCATTAATCAGCGCAAAGCCGATAAGCTGTATGAGGCGATTGATGACAGCGACTTTTATAGCAACCCGATTGCTAAGCACAATCGCTCGCGTATGAACGTACCGTTTGTCTTGGCCGATGCGGCGCTGGATAAAGCGTTTTTACAACAAGCCGATGCGGCGGGGCTGCTCAATTTAAAAGGCCACCGCAGCGTGGGCGGTATGCGGGCTAGCCTATATAACGCAGTGCCTGAGTCTGCGGTAGATGCGCTGATCGCATTTATGGCCGATTTCGAACAAACAAGGGGCTAAACACCATGTCCGACACGTCGATCAATCTGGATGAGCTGCGCCAGCGAATCGATCAGCTCGATAGCGATATTCTGAATCTCATCAGCGAGCGCGCCAGCTGTGCCCAGCAAGTGGCGCATGTGAAGCTGGCCGAAGACAAAGATGCGGTGTTCTACCGCCCTGAGCGAGAGGCTCAGGTGCTACGGCGCATCATGGCCTTGAATAAAGGCCCGCTTGATTCAGAAGAGATGGCGCGCCTGTTTCGCGAAATCATGTCGGCGTGTTTGGCACTTGAACAGCCGGTTAAAGTGGCTTACTTGGGCCCTGAGGGCACTTTCACTCAGCAGGCGGCGCTCAAGCACTTTGGTGAAAGTGCAGTCAGTCTGCCCATGGCGGCGATTGATGAAGTGTTTCGCGAGGTAGAGGCGGGCGCTGTGCATTACGGCGTGGTGCCGGTGGAAAACTCCACCGAGGGGGTGGTCAATCACACCCTGGACACTTTCATGGACTCCTCCATCAAAATTTGTGGCGAGGTGGTGCTGCGTATTCACCATCATCTGCTGGTCAGTGAAACGACCCGTCGCGATAAAGTCTCGCGTATCTACTCGCACCCGCAGTCGTTTGCCCAGTGTCGTAAATGGCTGGATGCTCACTATCCCCATGCGGAGCGAGTTCCGGTTTCCTCTAATGCGGAAGCGGCTAAGTTAGTCAAAACCGAGTGGCATAGTGCGGCGATTGCAGGTGATATGGCAGCCAAGCTTTATGGGCTTGAGCACATTGCCGAAAAAATTGAAGACAGCCCGGATAACTCCACGCGATTTTTGATTATTGGCAACCAGGATGTGCCCATGGCAGGAGAGGATAAAACCTCTATTGTGGTTGCCATGCGCAATCAGCCGGGTACTTTGCACGCGTTACTGGAGCCGTTCCATCGCCATCAGATTGATTTAACGCGCCTTGAAACACGTCCTTCGCGCACTGGTGTGTGGAACTACGTCTTTTTTATAGACTTTAAAGGCCATCGTGATGAGCCCAAGGTCGCGGCGGTGCTTGAAGAGGTGCAGCTGCGGGCGGCGGACTTGCGTGTGCTGGGTTCCTACCCGATAGGGGTACTGTGACGTTAATGGTTGGAAGCAGCGTAACAACATCATCTTGTCATGAGTCGCGCTTATTAATTGTTGGTCTGGGATTAATTGGTGGTTCGCTTGCGGCAGCTCTGCGCGCTTCAGGATTTAAGGGGCAGATTGTTGCCTGTGACCCTGATAAAGATGAAATTGCTCGCGGTATAGAGATGGGTCTGATCGACTCAGGTGGCACCCACCTTGCGGAGCAAGTGAGTGGCGCTACTATGGTGGTGTTGGCTGTGCCGGTGCTGGCGATGGAAAGTGTAATGACTCATTTGGCGGGTGCCCTGGCATCTGCGTCACCGAGTGTGGTCATTACTGATGTCGGTAGCACTAAAGCCACTATCCGCGCCTGCGCTGAGCGAGTATTTGGCCAAGTTCCCACCAATATGGTGTTAGGGCACCCCATCGCCGGTTCAGAGAAAAGCGGTGTGGCGGCGGCGAATCCACGCCTTTATGTGAATCATAAAGTGATACTTACGCCCGAGCCCAACGTAGATGCCGATGCCTTGCAGCGCGTCCGTAGCTTGTGGGAAGCCTGCGGTGCCGATGTGCTGGAAATGGACGTTGAGCGCCATGACCAAGTGCTGGCGCGCACTAGCCATTTACCTCATCTATTAGCATTTTCATTGGTGGATACGCTGGCTCGTCAGGATGAGCGGCTAGATATTTTCCGTTACGCAGCGGGCGGTTTTCGCGATTTTACCCGTATCGCGGGAAGCGACCCGGTAATGTGGCGGGATATTTTTATTGCCAATAAGCAGGCGGTTTTAGCATCGTTGGATGATTTTGAAGCAGGGCTTTCTCGCTTGCGTCATGCGGTAGAAACCGGTGACAGCGATGCGTTAATTGCCACCTTCGATCGGGCGAGCCATGCCCGGCACTATTTCGACTCTTTATTGAACAAAACCAGCTATCAGGCGGAATACCATATGCAACCACAAGGTAAGGTCACCTACCGTGTGCAGCCGGGCGGTCAAGCCCAGGGGCGCCTGCGCGTGCCCGGCGATAAATCCATGTCACATCGCTCTATTATGCTGGGCGCGCTGGCAGAGGGTGTTACTGAAGTAAAAGGCTTTCTGGAAGGCGAAGATAGCTTGGCGACGCTGCAGGCGTTTCGTGAAATGGGCGTGGCGATTGAAGGACCGCATCAAGGTAAAGTCACCATCCATGGCGTTGGCATGCACGGTTTAAAAGCCCCCGCGGGGCCGCTCTATGTAGGCAACTCAGGCACCGCGATGCGGTTGTTTTCAGGGCTGCTCGCAGGTCAGGCGTTTGATAGTGAGCTAACCGGCGATGAGTCGCTGACCAAGCGCCCTATGGGACGCGTGGCTGACCCGCTACGTCTAATGGGAGCCACCATTGATACGGCTGAAGGCGGCCGCCCACCGCTGAAAATTCACGGCGGCGCTAATCTAAAGGGCATTTATTACGATATGCCTATGGCCAGCGCCCAGGTGAAATCCTGCTTGCTGTTGGCGGGGCTCTACGCCGAAGGCGAAACCCGTGTACGTGAACCAGCGCCCACACGCGACCACACCGAACGTATGCTCAATGGCTTTGGTTATGCGGTTTCTCGAGAAGGTGATACCTGCTGGCTGCAGGGTGGCGGTAAGTTAACGGCTGGGCCGATCGATGTGCCTTCGGATATCTCTTCAGCAACGTTTTTCTTAGTCGCAGCGGCTATCACACCGGGTTCTGATATTACCCTTGAGCATGTAGGTATTAATCCCACCCGGATCGGCGTTATCAATATTCTGAATTTGATGGGGGCCGATTTAACGCTTGAAAATGAGCGTGAGGTAGGGGGCGAGCCGGTGGCGGATATTCGTGTTCGCTATGCGCCACTTAAAGGGATTGATATTCCCGTTGATCAAGTGCCGTTAGCGATTGATGAATTTCCTGCCCTCTTTATTGCTGCCGCCAACGCAAACGGCGTAACCCGCCTAAGAGGCGCAGAAGAGCTGCGTGTTAAAGAGTCCGATCGCCTCCAGGCAATGGCGGATGGCATGGCCATCTTGGGTGTTAAGCACACGCTACTTGATGACGGTATCGATATTACCGGCAACGGTAATGCCGAGGTGGCCAGTTATGGCGGTGGGCGTATCGATAGCCTGGGTGATCACCGTATTGCCATGGCGTTTGCGATTGCATCTCTGCGGGCGAGTGCAGAAATTGAGATTGAAGACTGCGCCAATGTGGCGACCTCTTTCCCTGATTTCGTTGAATTAGCCACGCGCATTGGCATGGGCGTTAACGTGGAGGGCGCGCATGAATGATCGCGCTTCAGCTGTTCCAGTGCTCACCATTGATGGCCCAGGCGGGGCAGGTAAAGGCACCATTAGTGGTTTAGTAGCAGAACGCCTGGGCTGGCATTTGCTGGATAGTGGCGCACTGTATCGGCTGACGGCTCAAGCAGCGGTTAAGCACAACGTAGCCGTTGACGATGAGGCGGGGCTTGCCCGCTTAGCGGAGCAATTGGATGTCGCCTTTCCAGTTGAAGATGGTCAGCCACGAACGCTACTAGAAGGTGAAGATGTTGGTCAGGTGATTCGTACCGAACAGGCTGGGGAGCGTGCCTCGCAAGTAGCAGCGCTTCCTGCTGTGCGTCAGGCATTGCTGCAGCGCCAGCGCGATTTTTGCCAAGCGCCAGGGTTGGTGGCCGATGGCCGCGATATGGGCACGGTGGTGTTTCCCGACGCCACGCTAAAGATTTTTTTGACGGCAAGTGCCGACGAACGGGCACGTCGGCGTCATCTGCAGTTGCAGGAAGCCGGGGTGAATGCTAGTCTTTCGAGTCTTTTAAAGGAGATTCAGGCACGCGATGCACGCGACACGCAACGCAGCGTGGCCCCTCTCAAGCCGGCAGATGATGCCATTACGCTTGATACCACGCGTCTGAGCATACCGGAAGTGGTTGAACGACTGACCGAACTGCTCGCCCAAAGAGGGCTGGTAAGCGGCGTGTGATTCTCCCTTGCGGCGCTTTTGGATAGGTGTCACGACGTGGCAGGGCACTAAACTCACATCGGTGAGCCCGGTCAGGTCTAACCAGCGTTAACACCCCCAAAGGCTGAGTGACATTAGGCCCGCACTTGCTGGTGGTGCGGAGAAGGCATTTATGCCTCAACAACGTAATTACGTAGGAACACCATGAGCGAAAGCTTTGCTGAGCTGTTTGAACAGTCTCTTAACGACATCAACATGGAGCCAGGCGCTATTGTCGCGGCTCAGGTTGTCGACATTGACGGTGACTGGGTTACTGTCAACGCTGGCCTAAAATCTGAAGGTCAGATTCCGGCGTCACAATTCCGCGATGAACACGGTAACCTGAACATCGCTATCGGTGACGACGTGCACGTTGCATTGGAAGCCGTTGAAGATGGCTTCGGTGAAACTCGTCTGTCCCGTGAAAAAGCCAAGCGCGCAGAAGCTTGGAAGGTTCTGGAAGCAGCCTTCGAGAAAGACGAAATCATCAAGGGCGTTATTAACGGTAAGGTTAAAGGCGGCTTCACAGTTGAAGTTGACTCTATCCGTGCCTTCTTGCCTGGCTCGTTGGTTGACGTTCGTCCGGTTCGCGACACTGCGCACCTGGAAAATAAAGAGCTGGACTTCAAAGTCATCAAGCTTGATCCGAAGCGCAACAACGTCGTGGTATCACGTCGTGCGGTTCTGGAAGCAGAGAACAGTGCCGAGCGCGAAGCGCTGCTGGCAACGCTGCAAGAAGGCCAGCAGATCAAGGGTATCGTTAAGAACCTGACAGACTACGGCGCTTTCGTAGACCTGGGTGGTGTTGACGGCTTGCTGCACATCACAGACATGGCGTGGAAGCGTATTAAGCATCCGTCCGAAATCGTTGCCGTTGGCGACGAGATCAACGTCAAGGTTCTGAAGTTTGACCGTGAGCGCAACCGCGTTTCACTGGGTCTGAAGCAGTTGGGCGAAGATCCGTGGGTCAACATTAAAGAGCGTTACCCAGAAGGCATGAAGGTACACGCAGTCGTCACTAACCTGACTGACTACGGTTGCTTTGCTGAGCTGGAAGAGGGTGTTGAAGGTCTGGTTCACGTGTCTGAAATGGACTGGACCAACAAAAACATCCATCCGTCTAAAGTCGTTCAAGTGGGCGATGATGTTGACGTCATGGTGTTGGATATCGACGAAGAGCGTCGTCGTATTTCTCTGGGCATCAAGCAGTGTACTGCTAACCCGTGGGAAACCTTCAACACTGACTACAACAAGGGCGATCGCGTTTCAGGTACCATCAAGTCGATCACTGACTTCGGTATCTTTATCGGCCTGGAAGGCGGTATCGACGGTCTGGTTCACCTGTCTGATATTTCTTGGACTGATACTGGCGAAGAAGCCGTACGCAGCTTTAAGAAAGGCGACGAAGCTGAAGCCGTTATCCTGTCTATTGATCCTGAGCGTGAGCGTATCTCGCTGGGCATCAAGCAGATGGATTCTGACCCCGTTGCTGAGTACTTGTCAGTCAATGATAAGGGCAGCATCGTAACGGGTCGTGTCATTGAAGTTGATGCTAAAGAAGCTCAAGTTGAATTGGCGACTGACGTTATTGCTGTGCTGAAAGCTTCTGAAATTAGTGCTGATCGCGTAGAAGACGCGCGTAATGTACTGAATGAAGGCGACAGTGTAGAAGCCCGTATCGTGAGTGTTGATCGCAAGAGCCGTCAGATTAACCTGTCGGTAAAAGCGAAAGACCAGGATGATACGCGTCAGAACCTGAAGAAGATGCGTGAGCAAGAGCCGGAAACTGCGGGTGGCCCGACTACAATCGGCGACCTGATCAAGCAGCAGATGGGCCAAGACTAATTATCGATTAGTTATTGGTTGATAAAAGCGCCGCCCTTATGGGCGGCGCTTTTGTTTGTAAGTGTTGAGCCTTCTAATAGATGACACATAAATTCACAAAGCAATGATGAGCTATTAGGGTTATAAAACACTTTAAATAGCAGTTGTGTTTTTAAAAAACGATTAGTAATTGAGTAAAAATCAACTAGACTGTTGTCAGTTAGTCTTTTTACAGCAATAATGTCCCAGCATTCTGAACTAGTGGGTGCCAAGGTTGTCAAGTTAGCACCTAAGCCAGTTGAACCCCTTTCAGTTGGACCCCGTTCAGTTGGATACGATACTAAAGGAACCCCGATGTCATTACTTAACGAATATATTCAAAAAGAACAGCAGCTGAAGCAGCTTCAAGAAGACCTACAGCGCTTAGAAGGCGATCAGCGCCTTAAAAGCGAGTTGGAGTTCAAGGCCAAACTTGAAGCGCTTATGACTGAGTTCGGCAAGCGTCCTAGCGACGTCATTGCTTTACTAGATCCCGCTTCTGATCAGCGCAGCGTTAAAACGACGGCTAGTGGCAATGCGCGCCGTAAGCGTCGTCTTAAAATTTATAAAAACCCTAAAACCGGGGAAGTCATCGAAACGCGTGGTGGCAATCATAAAGGTCTGCGTAGCTGGAAGGATGAGTACGGCGATGAAGCCGTCGAATCCTGGCTGGTTCGCATGGAAGATTAAGAAATTTAATAACCGGCATTTCTTTACAGAAGTGCCGGTTTTTTATTACCCCAGCTCAGCGGTGCCTCAAAGACGTTATCTTTCCTACTGACTTATAAGCGGGAGCCGAAGCTCTAAACAATGTGCTTTCCATAAGACCTGAGGCGGGTAACCGCTTACGTGGAAGCTATTCTGGCTGTAAAGCAAGTGCGCGATGGTATGCTTCAACGCATCATAAAGATCAGCTAAATCACCAAAGCGCGTACTTGAATAATAGTGGGTTGGAATGTCGACCCGCCGATAAGGCACCGGTAAGGCAATGTCTTGAGCGTTATCTGCTGGTTCAAGGTAAAGGCCTACGTCTGTGCGGTAAGAATGAAAATAATCATTATTAAGCGCACCCACTTTGGCCGATAGTATATCAGGCAGTGAAATGGTGGTTGTCGATAGGCGTAATCGCGCCTGTAAGCAGGCTAGCTGCTTGTTGTGGTAGCGTGCATCCCCTAGCCCTTTAATATGCTCGGGAGCTTGATAGAGGCGCATTAGGATCATTTGCCGGTCACTGGCTTTTTGGATGTCAGTTTTGAAGCCTGGATTAGGCATTGAACGTGACAACGTGCTTTTTAGTGATTGCCGAAAATTACGTGGCCTAAGCTGATAGCGACGCTGGAATGCGCGTGAAAAGGACGAGTGATTATGATACCCACAACGTATCGCAATTTGCGCTATATTGAGAGGCGTAAGGGCTAACAATACAGCCGCCCGTTCTAATCGTCTTTTTTCGCGGTAGGCGCTAGGCGAAATGTGAAAGCTTTGGCGAAATTGGCGCCGTACTTGGGAAGACGAATAACCAATATGGTTAGCAAGATCTTCAATACCGAGTGGCTTATCAAGTGTGTCCTGCAGCCAGATCTCAGCTCGTGTCATCGCGTTGAACATTATCTGGCCTCTCATGCGTGAATCGTACAGGTCGTGCTTATCTCGCCTGTAGTGCACTCTCCCAGTGCGTTAGTGTTTGGTAACCTAGCTGAATAGCAAATGTTCAGCATCTAGATGAGAGTTGAATCTCTGTTCAGGCTACTTGTGGCTACGTCGATGCTAAGCATCAATTTTTGAGTTACCGCTGACTGTGGTGTATTTGATAAAGTGTTTGTCACCATCGTGTGCCTAATGATGTTGCCTTTATGCTGGTAACAGGGTGGCAAAGGCAAGTTTGCTCGTTATCTTTACGCGTTTGTGCACAGTTTTTGCAAAAAAAATGCTACGTTTGTAGCCATGTCGACCATTTCAAGTAAGGTGTAAATGAAACATCGATGAAATATCAAAAGGTTCAAAAGCCGATAGATGAGCGTGAGAAGCTGCGTAAATTCCGTGAATTAGACGATGCCTTTGCGCAGGCGTTACGTCAGTTAGACGATCCTGATAGCGACTTTGATATACCGACGGGGCCGCCGGTAAGGTCGCTTGCGGCATTGGAGCAAGATGATGTAGAAACAAAGCAGAAGGAACAACAAGAAGAGCAGGAGCGTGTGTTTAAACAGCGCTTTGAAGCTTTGCTGAATGAGTATGGTATTGACCATGGCGATCTGGCCGAATTGGTCGAAACACTGCTTGGCTATGGGTTATGGCAGCAGGATCAAGTACCAGGTAGGGAGTAAGTGCTAAGTAGTTAGCACCTCTACAATATCCTACGTGTGGTAGTGCTAACGGTAGCGGTAAACGCGCAAACTCGGCAGAAATACATCTGGCTCAAGCTTTTCATCGCGCCTTCGTGCCCGTGTGCGAGTGGTGGGGGGCTGTAAAGCGGGCAGGTTTATGTGTGGCAGCCGCTGGTTATTGTCTGGCACGAAGATCGGCATGGCCGCATTCAGTGCTCGCCTTGTATGGCCATCATCGAGTGGCTCGGTAAAAAATAGATTTGCCCGCATAAGGGGAGCCTGCGTTTGCACCTGGGCGAGCACTTCGCCGCTTGGGATGCCTGCTAGTTTGCGTAGTTGAATACGGATATGCGGTGCATCGGTATCAAGCTTTAAAAGCTTTTGCTCAGCCTCTTGAACGGTCAACCGCTTTATAGAGCGACCACTGCTATACCACGCAAAGCGAACCCGTGACACGGGCGCTTGTGCGATGGGCAGTTGACGCCAACTCTGCTTGAGGTGTAGGCGGGCAAGCCCATTTCGTCTTAACGCTTCATCAACATAGGGATGGCGTTGTGGCAGGCGGCTTTTGGCGTCACTCAAGGTTTGTGGAAAAGCCTGTTTAATATGTTGCAGCAGCTCAGCAAAACTTTTTTTGGCTTGATTAACGGCGTCTATCGCTGTCAGTAATTCATCATTAGCAGCCACAATGGCAATGTAATTTCGCGTTTCGCGGCCATCCTGATCTTGTTCATGCCACATATCGAAAAGCGCTTCGCGTAGCCAGTGGCGAGAGGGTGTTGCTTGATGAAAGACCCACGATGCCGGTTGCTGCCGTTCAAAAAGCGAAACAGCGGTCTCAATCATGTCAACTAAATAGTCAAACTGCTGCTCCAGCTGAAGCAGCAGATGATAGGCCGAGGGCGATGATTGATCAGGCATTGTTGTAGCCATGTGGATTGCGGGACTTAAAACGTTGGTTGCTTGGTGCGTTATGAGAGCGGCGCATCCTTATCGGCTTGCGCCAACAGTGTTTCAATATCAGCTTCATCCATCGCCGATTCGCCCGATATACGGTGCGACTCATCGGCCCACGCACCTAAATCTAACAGTTGGCAGCGTTTGCTGCAGAAAGGCCGATAGGTGCTCTCAGGTAGCCAAGGCACGCGCTTAGCGCACTGAGGGCAACTAACTTCAAGCGGGGAATCGTTTGCAGGGCGAACCATAAAAACTCCAATTGCGTTAACAGGGGCGATATCTCAGTCGTTAAGCAGCTGACGGTAGCGTTGATCCAGCCGCACCACTTGCTCCATCATGCTGGCATGGTCACCGCTGTTATCTATCACGTCATCTGCTTGTGCTAGTCGTTGTTCGCGGGAAAGCTGGGCGGCGAGAATAGCATGCACTTGGCTTTCGCTCACCCCATCGCGTTGCTGGGTTCTCGATAATTGTAGCGCTTGTGGTACATCGACAACGACCGCTCGGTTGGCTAGCGAATTTTGGCCCGACTCAAATAGCAGCGGTGATACCAGTAGCACATAAGGCGCGCCTTGTGTTTTAAGCTGCGCTAAGTGTTGCAATAGCCGTTCTCTTATTTTGGGGTGTGTGACTGATTCTAGCCATAGTCGCTGCTCTGGATCTTTAAAAATAATATCGCGTAGGACCACGCGGTTAAGCGTGCCATCCTGATGCATGACCTGATCACCGAAGCGGTTTTTAATGGCTAATAGTGCCGGTTCGCCAGGTAGAACGATTTCTCTGGCGACATCATCAGCATCGACCGAGGCAGCACCGAGCGTTTCAAAGGCGCGCGCAACAGTCGATTTGCCCGACCCAATGCCACCGGTTAATCCGATAATCATCTGCTGCCTCACTTAGCTAGGTTTTTAATAGCTCGGTTTTTAATAGCCCAGCTTTAATATCAAAAATAACAACAGTTAAATTTTAAATAAGCAGGCTGAGATACAGTGCCATTAGTTCATCGCCAACTAATAACGCTACCCAACCAGCGAGGGCAAGAAAAGGTCCAAAGGGTAGCGGTTTACCACGTAAGCGAGGCGCGCAGGCCTGAGCAGTCAAACCAACTACCGCGCCAAGCCCTGCGGAAAGTATCAAGATAAGCGGTAAAAATCCCCAGCCTAACCAGGCGCCTAATGCTGCCAGCAGCTTAAAGTCGCCAAAGCCCATGCCCTCTTTACCGGTGACGAGTTTGAACAGCCAATAAAAACTCCATAGAGAAAGATAGCCCACCATCACACCAATAACGGCATCGGGGAGCATAAACGGCTGAAAGAGTAGCTGAAAAAGTAAGCCTGACCATAGCAGCGGGAGCGTAATGACATCCGGCAATAACTGGGTGCGAAAATCGATCACGGCGAGTGCTAACAGCATCAAGCAGGCCCCGTAAATAAACAATGACTCTGCAGTGAGGCCATGGAGTGCCAGTACCGCTAATGCCAGTAGGCCACCGGCCATTTCCACCAGCGGATATTGGAGGCTGATGCTCGTTTGACACTCTGCACACCGCCCGCGGCGTTTAATCCAGCCAATCAGCGGTAGGTTGTCGTGCCAGGCGATCGGGGTTTCGCAGCGAGGGCACAGAGAGCCTGGTGTGGCCAAATTGAAGCGTGGCGAGTGTTCGTCATCCAGTTCAAGCGCTGCACGCGCCTCACGGCGCCAATGGCGCATCAGCATGACCGGTAGGCGCGTGATAACAACATTAAGAAAACTGCCTAAACAGAGCCCTAAAAGTAAAACGATAAACCACACGATAAGCGGAGGGTGGTGCATGTAGCTCCTTAGGTTTCTTAAACGTAGCGTTATTGGCAGTTTGAGGCTTAGAGTGCAGACCCTAAGTCGAAGATAGGTAGATACATCGAGACAACAACGCCGCCGACCAGCACGCCCAGTACCACGATAATAACGGGCTCCATTAGCGAAGTGAGTGCATCGACTTTATTGTCGACCTCTTCTTCGTAATAATCGGCGACGCGGTTCAACATGGCATCCAGCGAGCCCGCCTCTTCGCCGATACTAACCATCTGGATCGCCAGAGGAGGGAAGCGGTTAGTCATCCGCATAGCGAAATGCAATTGCTGCCCGGTCGCCACGTCTTGGCGCGTTTGAATCACCGCGCGTTCGTATACTTTATTACCTGTGGCCCCGGCGGCAGTATCTAAGCCCTCGACTAACGGCACGCCTGAGGCAAAGGTGGTAGCTAATGTACGCGAGAAGCGAGCAATAGCAGATTTATGCATAATATCGCCGATTACCGGTAAGCGAAGCAGTAAGGCGTGCATGCGGTAAGCGACCTTAGCAGAACGCTGAATGCTCAATTTGAGCAGTAGTACTGCGCCAATCACCGCACCCAGCGCCATAAGCCAATAGCGCTGGGCAAGCTCGGACAAATTCACGGTCATCTGGGTAAGTGCGGGAAGCTCCGCGCCGAAGCTCTGAAACATGCTTTCAAATTCAGGCACCACTTTGATTAACAAGAGCATAGTCACCGCGATGCCAATGGTCATAACGGCAGTAGGGTACCAAAGCGCTTTCTTTACCCGTGCTTTGAGCGACTCTACTTTCTCTTTATAAGTCGCAACACGATCAAGCATCTGATCGAGCGCACCTGACTGCTCACCAGCATTAACCAGATTAACAAACAGCCGGTCAAAGTGTTTGGGATGGCGGCGTAGAGCGTCGGAGAAACTAGAACCCGACGACACATCGCTCATCATATGCTGAACAAGAGCAACCATGGCGGGTTTTTTTAGGCTCTCGGCCACTACTTGCAGCGCTTGTAGTAAGGGGATGCCCGCTCGAATCATGGTGGCCATTTGGCGCGCAAAGACCATCACATCATTAGGGTTAATACGGCCGCTGCCGCCCAGGTTGCCCTTTTTAGAAATGCGCCGGATAACGATGTTCTGCTTGGCAAGCTCAGCCGCTACTTCAGCTTTGCTGCGGCCAATCATTTCGCCGCTTAGCGGCCTATCTTGAGGACCTTTACCTACCCATTTCCAGCGCGATAGTTTGATGGCGGGCGTTGGGCGTCGACGTGCCGTTTTAGCCATGCCTTACTCCTTGCTCACTCGGTTAACCTCTTCCAGGCTGGTAATGCCCTGCATGACTTTTAACAAACCACTGCGGCGAAGGCTGGGGTAACCTTCTTTACGTGCCTGATGATCAATATCTAACGCATTAGCGTCGCGCATAATTAACTGGTTCATCGCGTCAGTAATGGGCACCACCTCATAAATGCCAATGCGGCCTTTATAGCCCTGAGTGCAGTGTTTGCAACCTACCGGCTTATAGATACTCGCTTGCTGTATTTCATCATTATTAAACCCCTCTTTACGTAGCGCTTCGTGAGGAATGTCAATAGGCTCCTTGCAATGCTTGCAAAGTTTGCGAGCAAGGCGTTGGGCAATAATCAGACTAACGGCACTAGCAATGTTAAACGAGGAGACGCCCATATTAGCCAAGCGTGTGAGTGTTTCAGCAGCCGAGTTGGTGTGTACGGTAGATAGCACTAAGTGGCCCGTTTGCGCGGCCTTAACAGCAATTTCAGCCGTTTCAAGGTCACGAATCTCGCCCACCATCACTACGTCAGGGTCTTGGCGTAGAAACGCTCTTAACGCACTGGCAAAATCGAGGCCGATTTTAGGCAATACGTTTACCTGGTTGATACCCGCTACTTTGATTTCAACCGGGTCTTCAGCGGTACAAATATTGCGCTCAATTTTGTTAAGAATATTGATGCCGGTATATAACGAAACCGTTTTACCGCTACCGGTCGGGCCGGTGACCAGAATCATGCCTTGGGGCTGCTTCAATGCCTGCTCGTAGTGACTACGCTGCTCATCGGTAAAGCCCAGCTGCTCAATACCTAACTGAGCGGCGGTAGGATCTAAAATCCTGAGCACCAGCTTTTCGCCATAAACAGTCGGCAACGAGTTAACCCGAAAATCAAGCGAGCGGGTGCGCGATAACTTGAGCTTGATCGCGCCATCTTGTGGCAGGCGGCGCTCTGAAATATCAAGGCGAGCCATGATTTTCAGACGGGCTGCAATGCGGTTGCGCATGGCAAAGGGAGGGCGTGCCACTTCTATCAGCATGCCATCCACACGAAAGCGTACCCGATAGAGTGTTTCGTAGGGCTCGAAGTGGATATCAGACGCACCACGGCGAATGGCATCTAACAATATCTTGTTAACAAACTTAACGATGGGAGCGTCCTCGCTATTTTGCGAGGACTCTTCAAGCGGGACTTCGTTACCATCGCTATTTTGTACCACGTTCAGCGAGCTTACCGCATCGTCAATATCATCAAGCTCATCGAGCATGCCGCGCTCGTTTTGCGCAAGGTAGTTATTCAGCGCGACTGTAATTTGGTCAACAGGCGCGAGCACGCCTTCAACGCTAAGGCCCGTAGCAAACTGTAATTCATCCAGTTGCGTTAACGTGGCGGGGTAGGGCACCGCGACGGTAAGGCGGTGGCCATGGCGCGCTAATGGCAGAATATTAAGATTCTGCAGCACCTTGATGGGGTAGTCAGCGGCAGGCGGGAGTGTATTTAAGCGCAACGCCTCTAAATCAACGACCGGAAGCCCATACTCCCAACCCGCCGCCACGGTGGCTTCGATAGCATCTACCAAGCCGCTCTCGATAACATGCTGAAGTAGCGATATTTCCAAATCCGACGCGGTTGTTTCCGCCGTTGCGGCCTGGGCATCGGTCAGCAAGCCGTGTTTCACCAAGCGCTGAGCAATGCCGCGCAGGCCACCACGAGCAGCGGCGTGGCTTAGGGTCGACTCAAAAGGGGGTTGGCTCATCAAAAAACCTGTTTTACATCGGCGTAGGCGAACTACTTGTACCATAAACTAGCGGTTGCAGGCACTACATGCCTAGTCATTCAAAAACTGCTCAAGTAGTAGATAGCTGGGCCGATAGCGTTTAGAGAATCTGTTGTAAAAAAGCATCACGTAAGCTAGTGTAACGCTTATTAACGCTAACTCTTTTTAAGGAAGCTCATTCCTTAGAAAAGCTTGCTCTTTCCCCGTAGGAGATGTCTTCATGCAGAAATCTGCACAACTCAACGCCCGCAGCACGAAACAGGGCGGTTTCACGCTGATTGAGCTGATGATCGTGGTGGCGATTATTGGTGTATTGGCTTCTATCGCTGTACCGCAATACCAAAATTATGTGGGTAGGGCGCAGGCTACTGAAGCCTTTACTGCCACTGCAGGTTTACGGACTGATATTGGTTTATATTTTTCTGAGAACGGTAATTTTGTTGGTTATATGCAGCCAGCCGGTGGCCAGCCCTCTTACATTGCACAAACCGCGAGTGAAATTGGTGGCGAGTATATCGATGATGTGACCCTTGATGGCGGTGCAAGTGGTGGGTTCACTGTAGCTTTCGATAACGGTGTTCACAGTGATTCATCGATGACAATTCAACCCATGATTAGTGTACAAAATGGCACGGAAGTAGTAGCAAGCAATAACACTGATGGAGGGCAAATTACAGGGTGGCGTTGTTCTAGCGATGACATTGATGACACCTACCTTCCTTCGGCTTGTCGTGAGTAATATGTCTTAATCTGCACCATAGGGCCTGCGGGCCCTTTTTTATTTCCATAATCCCTACGCATTTGCTCGTTACACTGTAGGCTCTGACCCAAAGTGAGGAGCCTGCAGTGAATCCTATCAAATTAATTGTCCTGAGTACGCTCGGCGCGCTGCTTCTCAATAGCGCGGCTTTTGCACAGCCTGCACATGCGCCTGCCCACGGTGCGCGTGATAAAGGCCACCAGCAAGAATCACATCAATCACGACAGACCCGTGATGGACGAGTCGACCTACCGCGCATCAACGAACGCGAACTACGCCAGCTACTTCGTCAGCACGACGCGCCGCGAGCCGAATCATTGCCGCCGGGTATTCAGCGCAATTTAGAGCGCGGTAAGCCTTTGCCGCCAGGTATTGCCAAGCGTTTTGATGGTCGGCTAGCTTCTCAATTACCTCAGTACCCAGGCTATGAATGGGAGCGTGTAGGAGCTGATGTTGTCTTGATCGAAGCAGCCACACGCGTTGTGGTAGATGTTCTGGTCGATGTTTTACGCTAACGACCATGGTGGGAAGTCGGCATGACTCGAAAATTACGTCTCGGCGGCTTATGGTAGAAGCTCTTAGCATCATCGCCTTCTAAAGGGAGATTCAATGAGCGACTACACATTAGCTGCACGTCTCGAGCGGGCTATTTCTATCGCCGAAGAAGCTGGGCAGATGATCATCCAGGCGCGAGAGCGGCAAGGTTTTTCACAGCGGTTGAAAAAAGATAATGAGCTGGTCACCGATGTGGATGTCGCCGTTGATCAGCTCATTAGCCAGCGGCTTGAAGAGCATTTCCCGGGTGAAGCACGGCTGAGTGAAGAGCTCGCCCCCGAGAGCGCTGTGCATGTACAGGCGCCGCAGCTTTGGGTAGTGGATCCCATTGATGGAACTGTCAACTTTGCGCAGGGGTTGCGCCACGTGGCGGTGTCAATCGGCTGGATGGAAGAGGGCATTGCTAAGGTCGGTGTTGTTCACGCACCGTTTCTAGGCGAAACCTTTAGCGCCAGGCAAGGTGGTGGGGCTTTTTGCAACGATCAGCCCATTCAACCCAGCAGTGCAGATTCACTAGCGAACACCCTGGTAGGAACGGGTTTTCCTTACCGCAAAGAAGGGCGTAAGCACCTTTTAAAGCGGTTAGAGGCGGTGCTGATTGAATGCCAAGATATCCGTCGTAACGGTGCGGCGGCACTCGATTTATGCGATGTCGCCTGTGGCCGCTTAGATGCGTATTACGAAAGTGTCTCGCCCTGGGACTTCGTCGCGGGCTGGGTCATTGCACGAGAAGCAGGAGCGCGTGTAGGGCACTTATATGAGCCGCCTAAATCGGTGCCAGAAGACCTTTATCCCGAGCACTTGCTAGTAGCTGCGCCTGGTGTCTATGACGCCATGGCCTATCTGCTGCTCGACGCTGACCAACGCTAACGAGAAATGGCCGATCGCGTTAAGTTGATGGATGACAAATACTTGAAAAGAAAGCGCTATAAAGGCTTTTCATTTATGCAAGAAACCGCTAGTATACGCACCGTCTTGAGGCAAAGATGTAGCCGCCAATAAAGACAGCGGAGCGTGGCGCAGCTTGGTAGCGCGTTGCAATGGGGTTGCAAAGGTCGCAGGTTCGAATCCTGTCGCTCCGACCAAGAACATATAAAACGGTCACTTAGCTAATTGCTGAAGTGGCCGTTTTTGTTTGGTTAGATTTTAGGTAGTAAATAGGTGACATTCGTCAGGAACTCTTTTCTGAGGCTTCTTCATTATCGTATTTTAATTTAAATGGTAAATTGCTTGTGACGCTTTCGTTTAGCTACAACTCAGACCTCATTGGTGGTGGATTGATGGTGCGTGAAAGCCGTGCAGTTGCAGCGCTATTGCTGGATGAGGTAGACGAAGCACACTGGCATCAAGCTATCATCGTTGAAAACCGGCTACAGAAGAATCGCCCAGCGACAGCCAAGCGTGCAGCGCAAGCCATTCGTAAGCGCTTAGAGAAACTGGAACCCTCTTTTTGGAAAGCCCTGCATGAAGGAGATGATCAGCTAGCGTCACA
>NZ_JBANSO010000020.1:0-89562 GCF_037070225.1 Vreelandella indica | reverse complement strand
ACCATGGCGTTCTGATCGTAGTTATAAGCCTTGAAGCGCGGCATGCTGACCACTCCTCGTCCGTTTCCTCGATCCTACCAAAACTTAGTCGTCAGCGGAGTTTTTCTACAGGCTCAACGCCAACAGCACGCGCGGCTGCGAAATGGAGGCGAAGCCGCAATGTAGTAGACGTCGCCGTGACTGTATTGGTTAGACGCGGTACCGGCTCTCAATGTACTTCAATCCCGGGATTCGCTGCCTGCAAGCTTGATACCGCCTCATCCGATATGTGTTCGCAATCCAATACCGATATGAATTTAAGCCCCTTGAGTGACTGGAGAAAACCGAGCCCAATATCCGAAACTACAGTACCTTCAAGCCAGATTTCCTCAAGACTCTTGAATGTTGCAAGGCGCTCCATCGCTATGTCGGTTACCCGCGTTCCATCAAGATCAATACAACGCAATGCAGGCATGTCAGGCAAGTTGGCAATTCCGCAATCGGATACCTCTGAATTCTCCAGATTCAGAAAGACCGTGTCTGCGCGCACAGAGGCTAGGTCCGCATCGCTGAACAAAGAGCCATCTACATAGCCAAATTGACCCTTTAAGCGGAAAACCAGTCTGTCGTCTGACTTCATACCCATCTCGTCTAACGCCCCGCACAAGGGCAGACAAAGTGGAGCGGCTTTGGGGCATAAAATAGCGGAGCTATGCCCAAAAGGTGCGGAGCTTTGGCTGTCCCAGCGACCAACGGGAGCGACTGCTGCGGTTTGTTAGCATTAACCTTCCAAGCCCGGAAATTGATTTTTAATATTGTACACAGTGGAATTATCCAATATGTATTCCCTTCCAGTAGTTTCGTTATAAATTGAAATATCATACCTTACCTTGTTATCATCTGCAGGTCTTGAAATTAGAACGTAGAAATTATCTTTAGATTTAATTTCGAAAGATTCACCCCCCCATCCTCTTGTAACCACCTCAAAAAGCTGCTGATTTTTTAGGCCGTCAAAATACCTAATTGACAACTTTTTGAAGCCACGTGAGCCAGACTTTCTTGAAGTTCTACATGCACCAATAAAAAAGATATGATTCTCTCGGCAAGATTTACATTTCAAGTATGCAGCAGTAAGGCCATATGAATCACTGATACTTATTTCACTTTTACAACCCAAACATTTGATTGTTCTAAAAATACTAGACTCTTTCTTAATTTCCTCACTTAAGAGCTTTAATGTTTTTTCGGCTCCATATTCTTTGACTGATAATCTGACAATTTCAATCAACTTATCTTTCAACATTTATGCTTCCCTTTCTTGTGCTATTTTGTATGCTAACGCTGAGCTTAGCGGCGCCCTTGCAATGAAGGCGAAGCCGCAATGAAAAGGGCGTCCGGCGGCCATCGGCCGCGTACTACAGCGACTGGTTAGATGCCACTTTCTTCATTGGCCGCACTTGGTTAAACCTAAGCCGTTAATTATTGACTGCTTTGCACCAGCCAGATTGGCACTGAAGGTGTCGCGCTCTAGAGAGTTGGTTTGGTAGCGAACTTTGAGTTCTTGGCCTTGAAGTAACTGACCGACATATCCACACCCTTCTTCCTCTGAGCCATGCCAAAGCAAGAATCCAACAGTTGCGGGTTCCCATTGAAACGTTGGTTTACCCAAAAGTTCTGCGAGTCGTTTGCTTTTCTCAGGATCGACTACCATCGTTTCATTTTTGTCTACCCTCATTTCAATTAGTCCGTTCGGCTCAAAGGTCCCAATTTTCTTTCTTGTTATAAACATCCATACAGCCTTGCCTTCGTGACTCAATTGAATTCGATGGTCGGCATCGCTAAATGCAGCGTAACGAACCTGCTTGTCTGTAAAGTCGTCTACTTTGTTTACAGATGTCCATTCAGCATGAGCCGCCTGAGCGAACAAGAGGATTATTATGGTGGCGAGCAGTTTGTACATGGGTACTCCCGAAATTTTCAACTTAAGTTATTGTGGCATTTAACGCCTTGGTTTAGCGGCGGCCCGACAGGGGCGTCCGGTGGAGGCCGCAGGCCGGAACGAACTACAACAACTTGTTATATTTCGTCGTCCTCGATTGGACCGCCAACCGTGTCGAAAATCATGGTGTGGCACTCGACCGTGAACCATTCGTCAAACAATTTCAGGGTCAGTTTCTGAGGCCATAAATCTGGATCAACATACCACCCACCCAGCTCGCTTTCGAACAAAGGACGAAAGTTAGCCTTGATCCATTTTCTGAGTTGCTCGGGAGTGTCGGCCACCTCCTCATCAATGAGGTAAACGGTACGCTCCTCGTTGACATCCTCGAGCGTGATTTCCGGGCCGTCAGGGTTCGGATCAGCTTCGTTGATCCAGCGCACTGCCGGCTCTTTGTAACGGAGGATTAAAGCTGACCTATTGAGCAATTTGGGACTCCCTGAGAAATATAACGCCCCAAGCAGAGGCTTATTTTGCGTTTTGGAGCGAAGCGACAGCAAAATAAGTCCTGCTGACTTGGCTTGTTATGTCCGTCATTAATCAAGTAGCTCTTCCCGAGCAAGGTTTATTTGCTCCCGGGCGGCGCCATATGGAAACGAGATATTGCGCTTCTTCCAGCGCGACTCCGACAGTTTAAGTGCCTCCTCAATAGCGCTGAGAAAAAACTCAGACGCTGCTTGCTTGTCCGCACTCTGTGCTACTTCCTCGGGAACCGCGACCTGAATCATGAAGCCTTGCTCTTTAGAGCAAAACCGTCCAGTACGGAAGCCAGTATAGGGCGGGCTAATCAGCGACCCCGGAAAGTGGAATACAACGTTGAGGAACGGCCGACTTTCATTGCCCTTGAAGTATCCCCACACGCTCTTTAGTGCGCTTTCGCATGGCAGGAATTCCGGCCCGCCCATCACCGTGCCTATGGATATGGTCACGGACTCTCCTCCTCAGACATAACAGGTATTAGACGGCGCGTCCTATGATTGGATGAACGCGCCAGCATGTTTACTTAGCAAATGTAGCCTACCTTTTCGTGCATAACCACATGATTTTAAAATAAATTAATATTAATTAGGCTGCATTTGCAGAATTCGCATGCTTGCGCGTTTTGCCAAGCTCAATAATACTGTATGTATATCCACTGCCAGGAGACAGACACCAAATGGATATGCAAAGCAGGCCTCCGAAACTAATGGATCGTGTGAAAGCTGTTATGCGAGTAAAGCGCTACAGCCCACGTACTGAAAAAACATACTGTTACTGGATACGTTACTTCATTCGCTATCATGGGGTGCGACACCCAGCCAGTATGGGCTCTTCTGAAGTCCAAGCTTTTCTGGAGCACCTTGCCGTAGAGCGATATGTGGCTGCAGCTACACAAAACCAAGCGCTTAATGCTTTAGTATTTCTGTATCGCCATATCCTTGATATGCCATTGGGTGATATTGGTACCTTTTCACGAGCTAAACGCCCGCGTCGATTACCTGTCGTGCTTTCTCACGAAGAGGTTATGCGCGTATTAAATCAATTGTCTGGGCCTATGAATTTGATGGCAACCCTTATGTATGGCTCGGGACTGAGACTCATCGAAACGTGTCGTTTGCGCGTAAGAGATATTGATACCGAACGCCATATCATCACCGTCAGGGCAGGGAAAGGTGATAAAGACCGAACCACTTTACTACCCGCTGTCTGTCTTCCCGCGTTAGAGGCGCAAATTGAGTCGGCTGAACGGCAACTTGCCTATCGGCTAGCACGTGGTCGCGTACCAGTAACTTTACCTCATGCTCTGGACCGTAAGTACCCAAACGCAGGTATTTCCCTAGGTTGGCAATGGCTGTTTCCTGCCAGCCGCCCATGCTGTGATGATGCCGGGAACGTCGTTCTTCACCATATTCATTCATCGGCTGTGCAAAAGGCCGTGAAGCAGGCGATGAAATCTGCATCATTGCCACGTCCAGGCTCTTGCCATACCTTACGGCACAGTTTCGCCACCCAATTACTAAGCCAAGGCACGGATATTCGCACAGTACAAGAATTGCTAGGCCACAAAAGTATCGAGACAACGCAAATTTATACGCATGTAATAGGTAAGGAATTTGCAGGTGTGCGCAGCCCTTTAGGCTAGTCAAAAGCAAAGCACGCTACCGCCCCGGTGCATCTGGGCTGCGTTAAAACGCTCCGCTTGTGACCGTGTTTGGCTAATTAATCATACTTTATTCACAAACCCACCTCAGGTCACGTGTTGAGGCGAGAAAGGGCGTTGTATTTAAGTTGAATAACTTACTTGGTTTTTGTTCGGGCATCGCTTCGCGATGCTTCCGCGGGTGCCTCATTTGCTCGTTCCTCGCAAATTCGTTACCACGCGCTACGAAATGTGGCTATGCATGTATTAGTGCCAACCAAGGGCACTGCTGCCTCGCTCGTTACTAGGCGCTACGAAAGCCCCTCCCCTAACTCTTAGCTTACTGCTGGCCTTCCTTTGCAAATCCGATTAGCCTGCTAATTCACTATTAAGGGTTTGGCATGCAAGAGACGACTTCTCGGCAGCGCTTGGCGGGCGTGCTGATTCTGCTTGGCTTGATCGCACAAATTATTGGCTTTACAGGCTTATTGGGCACTGCCCATGCGGTGAGCTATTTGCTGTGGGTGGCGGTTTTGTTGCTGTGGCGGGATATTCCTCGCCGCTCGCGGGCTCAGGCGGGTGTGTTGATGGCGCTGGGTACGCTGATGCTACTGGTGGCGCGGTTTGTGTATGGCGCTGAAGTGGATTGGCCTGCGATGCTGCAGGGTAATGCCTTTGTGGCGGCGATGCTGGTGGGCGTTAGTTTTATCTCGCTGATTGGCAAGCAAGGCACTAAGGGTGCAACAGGCCAACGGGTGACTGGGGCGGGCGGTATTTTACGTACCTGGCTGGGGGTGCACTTTCTGGGCACGATTTTAAATCTCTCTACTGTGTTTATGGTGGGCGATAAGCTGGCCCGGCGTGGGCCGCTGACGACTCCGCAACTACTGGCGCTTAACCGGGGGCTTTCAAGTGCTGCGTTGTGGTCACCGTTTTTTGCTTCCATGGCGGTAGTGATCGCGTTGGTACCCGATGTGCAGTATGCGCAAATTGCCGTGGTGGGCTTTCCCATGGCGATGCTATCAGGGCTGTTAACCACACTGGAACTAAGACGCCGATTTGATCTTACCGAAGTAGATGGTTTTTCGTTGTCGCCGCGCAGCCTACTGATGCCGGTGGGCATGGCGGCACTGGTGATGCTGTTTCACTTTTGGCTCACCCCTTCCCTTACCATCGTCAGCATTATTACCTTTCTGCTGCCTGGCGTGGCGGTGCTGAGCAACCTCCGCGATGGGCCACGTTTTACCCTACGGCGCATTCGTCAGCACACCACTACGCGGCTACCCGCCATGCGCGGGGAGATTTCGCTGTTTTTAGCCGCGGGGCTTTTGACGATTGGCCTTTCGACGCTGGTTAGTGCTGCGGCAGGTAGCGACTGGACCCTGTTCACGCGTTTCGGCACGCCTCAGGCGATGATCAGCTTTGCGGCGATTACCTTAAGCGCGCTGGTGGGCCTTCACCCAATTATTGGCGTTTCCGTACTGGCGTCGATACTGAACCTGCAGAGCGGCGAACAGACTTTGTTTGCCTTTGTGGCATTAAGTTCGTGGGCGGTGGGTACCAGCGTGGGGCCGCTTTCAGGGATCAACCTTTCGCTACAGGGGCGTTATGGGGTAAGCGGTTATCGCATGATGAAAAACAACCTGCTCTACGCGGCGGTGATGAGCCTGCTTTCGCTGGTCGCGATCGCAGGCGTCAGTTATATAGTGGGTTAACCGGCTCGCTTAGGTCTCGACGATTTTATTGGGGAAGCGGTAGAAGTAGCGATGACCGCACTGGTGGCAAGGTTCCAGCCGCGCCACGTTAGGCAGCATTACTTGGGCGTCGCAATGGGTACAGGCCATTAAACCGGGTGCTGCCATTTCACCTTCGCAGTAGTCGGCGCGGGCGGCTTCTAAGTCCTCTTCAAAGCGCTCGCGGTCTACCACGCTGCGGTCAGCAATGGAGAGCAACGACTCCGCCACGCGACGGGAAAGACCTTCAAGATCAATACCCAACCAGCTGGCGACTTGCTTGCCGGTGTCCGCCATGTAGTAGCGCATATCTTTAAGATCGCGCTCTACCCAGGCACGCAGCAGCGCTAGCTCGTCTTTGGTGTACTCTTCCAGCTCCGATTCAAACTCAACCGCGTCGTCTAGATCCTTCTGTAAGTTTTCCCAGGTTAACTCGTTAGCGCCGCCCTGCATCCGCTCTAACAGTCGTTCGTAGCCTTCGCGTAGGCGATTGTCATTCTGTTGTTCACTCATGGTACCTCTCCTTTTGTCGACGCATGCAGATCCTATCCTCGGCTTACCGTTCAAGGATACACCTGCATAGGATACAATCGACCTCACTTATCTGACAGTAGTCATCTAACATTCACTTTGCGCCCCTTTTGGGCGAATACGCCAAGGCATTAATAAACCGATGGACGCACAATACAACCCTCGTGATATCGAACGCGACGCCCAGCAGTACTGGGACAAACATCAGTGCTTCAAAGCCGTAGAGGACGCAAATCGCGAGAAGTTTTACTGCCTATCCATGTTCCCCTACCCTAGCGGCAAGCTGCACATGGGCCATGTGCGTAACTATACTATCGGCGACGTTGTCTCCCGTTTCCAGCGCATGCAGGGTAAAAATGTCATGCAGCCCATGGGCTGGGATGCATTTGGCATGCCCGCTGAAAACGCCGCCATTCAGAATCAGGTGCCGCCCGCCGAGTGGACCTACCAGAACATCGATTACATGCGCAATCAATTGAAGGCGCTGGGCTTTGCCTACGACTGGAGCCGTGAATTCGCCACCTGCGATACCAGCTACTACCGCTGGGAGCAGTGGTTCTTTACCAAGCTGGTGGAAAAAGGCTTGGTCTATAAGAAGATGTCCACGGTGAACTGGGACCCGGTTGATCAAACCGTACTTGCTAACGAGCAGGTGATTGATGGCCGTGGCTGGCGTTCCGGCGCGTTGGTTGAGCGCAAAGAGATCCCGCTGTGGTTCTTGAAGATTACCGACTACGCCGACGAGCTGCTGGCCGACCTGGATAAAGTAGAGTGGCCTGAGCAGGTCAAAACCATGCAGCGTAACTGGATTGGGAAATCCCGTGGCGTTGAGCTCAGCTTTGATATCAAGACCGCTGAAGGCTCCGATATCAAGGCGAAAGACGGCAGCACCTGCGACCCGCTGGCGGTGTACACCACGCGCCCGGATACGCTGCTAGGCGTGACCTATGTCGCGGTTGCCGCAGGTCACCCGCTGGCCAAGCAGGCGGCTGAGCAGAACAGTGAGCTGGCGGCCTTCTGCGATGAGTGCGCCAAGGGCGGCACCTCTGAAGCAGAAATGGCCACCAAAGAGAAAAAAGGCATGCTCACCGGCCATAGGGCGGTTCACCCGCTGACCGGCGATGAAGTGCCGGTTTATGTGGCTAATTTCGTGTTGATGGAATTTGGCACCGGCGCGGTGATGGCGGTTCCCGGCCACGACCAGCGCGACTGGGAGTTTGCCACCAAATACGGCATTGCTATTAAAGCGGTGATTGCCGACGAAAGCGGCCAGCCTGCCGACGTTTCTGAAGCGGCCTACGCCGAATACGGCACGGTAGTGAATTCAGGCGAGTTCGATGGGCTGGGCTTTGAACAGGCCTTTGATGCGATTGCGGCCAAATTGGCCGAGCTTGGCCGTGGCGAAGTCAAAACCAACTACCGCTTGCGCGATTGGGGCGTTGCCCGCCAGCGCTACTGGGGCGCGCCGATTCCGGTTAAATACGGCCCAGAAGGTCAAACCGTACCGTTAACCGACGACGAACTGCCAGTATCGCTGCCCATGGAAGTCACCGTCGATGCATCCGGCTCGCCGCTGAAAAAGATGCCCGCGTTCTCTGACCTGGGCGATGGCTGGACCCGTGAAACCGACACCTTCGACACCTTTATGGAGTCCTCCTGGTACTACGCGCGCTTCTGCTGTGCCGATAACACCGAGGCGATGCTGGACGAACGTGCCAACTACTGGCTGCCGGTAGATCTCTATATTGGCGGTATCGAGCACGCCATTCTGCACCTGTTGTATGCCCGCTTCTTCCACAAGTTGATGCGTGATTTCGGTTTGGTCGATTCCGATGAGCCCTTCCAGCAGTTGCTGACCCAAGGCATGGTGATCGCAGAAACCTTCTATCGCCCTACCGATAACGGCGGCAAGCAGTGGTTTAACCCTGCGGATGTGGAGGTGAAGCGCGACGAGAAAGGCCGCCCGCTGAGCGCTATATTAATGAGCGACGGCGAGCCTGTGGAGATGGGCGGCATTGAGAAGATGTCCAAGTCGAAAAACAACGGCGTTGACCCGCAGTCGATGATCGACAAGTTCGGCGCCGATACCGTGCGCCTGTTTATGATGTTTGCCGCACCGCCCGAGCAGTCGTTGGAGTGGTCGGATTCCGGCGTAGAGGGTGCTCACCGTTTCTTGAAGCGCCTATGGCGTCAGGTCAATGAGCATTTGGCGGCTGGTACGCCTGGGCCGCTCAACATTGACGCGCTCAATGATGACCAGAAGGCACTGCGGCGTAAAACTCACGAGACCATCAAGAAGGCCAGCGACGACATTGGCCGCCGCACCACCTTCAATACGGCGATCGCGGCCGTCATGGAGCTCTCCAACGCGATCGGCAAGTTCGACGACACGTCTGAACTGGGTCTCGCGGTTAGCCGTGAAGCGTTGGAAGCCGGTGTATTACTGCTCTCGCCGATTACCCCGCACCTGTGCCACAGCCTATGGGAAGCACTGGGCCATACGGGCCCGGCCATTGAAGCGACTTGGCCTGCCGTGGATGAAACGGCCCTAACCCGCGATAGCATTGAGCTGGTGGTGCAGGTCAACGGTAAACTGCGTGCCCGTCTTGAGGTGCCCGCAAGCGCCGATAAGGCATCGATCGAAAAACTCGCCATGGAACACGAAAACGTGCAGCGCTATCTTGAAGGTAACACCGTGCGTAAAGTGATCGTGGTGCCCGGCAAATTGGTCAACATCGTGGTGAGCGGATGAATCGACGCACATTTTTAACCGCCAGCATCGCCGCCTCAGCGGCGGTGCTGCTTAGCGCCTGCGGGTTTCAGCTACGGGGTACTGAATCACTGCCCACGCTGCCTCCCCTTTCCCTAGAGGGCGACACCAACAGTGCCGTTGCCCAACAGGTCGCTGCGCGCCTTCAACAGTTAGGCACTCAGGTAACGGCTGATGCCCCATGGCGGGTCACCCTGGGTACGCCTGCGTTAATTGAGCGGCGATTGGGTGGTGATGGCCGCGCAAGTCGTGAACATGAGCTGACACTGAGCACTTCGCTTTCGGTACAAGAGCGGGCATCCAATGCCTATCACCTCAATAACGCGACCCTGACGACGAGCACGCGTATTCGCGTTAGCGACGATGATCTCCTTAACCGTGAAACGCTGATGATGGAAGCCGAGCAAACGCTTGCTCGACAATTGTCTCAGCAAATCATCGAACGCCTTGCTTACATTGAGGGCATGCAGTGAAGGTATTTGCTGATCAGCTACCCGCTGCGTTAGCAAAAAAGCTGCCCCGCGTGGTTATCGTGGCGGGGGATGAGCCCTTACAACATCGCGATGCCTGCGATGCTGTAAGGAAAGCAGCTCGCCAAGCAGGCGTTGAAGAGCGTGAAGTACTCGATGTAGAGCCCAACTTTGCTTGGGGTCGGTTGATGGAGATGTCCAGCAACCTCTCATTGTTTGCGACCAGCAAGCTCATGGAATTGCGTTTGGGCAATCACAAGCTAGGGCAAGAAGGCAGTAAAGCACTAGCGCAGTATGCCGAAACACTGGATAACAGCGATGATATCTTGCTTATCAGTATGGGCAAATTAGACGCCAAGCAGCAGAAAAGTGCCTGGTTCAAAACGCTGGATAAGCAAGGGTTATTCGTACCGGTCTGGCCTGTCGATGTTTCCCGGTTGGGTTACTGGCTAAGGGATCGCGCGTCACTCCACGGCTTACAAATCGATCTGGATGCAGCTCGCCTGCTGGGTGAGCGTACAGAGGGTAACCTACTGGCCGCCGACCAGGAGCTGCAGAAACTAGCGCTGATTCACCCGCAGGGCACGCGCTTGAATGTGGAAAGCATTGCCCAAGGCGTTGAAGACAGCACACGCTTCGATGTTTTCAATTTGGCCGATGCCTGCCTAAAAGGCGAACCTAGCCGCGCATCGCGTATCGTCAATGGATTGCGTAGTGAAGGGGTCGAGGCCCCCATCGTGCTTTGGGCACTGACCCGGGAGCTGCGCACTCTCCTCTCGCTGCATCAGCATCTGGATCAAGGGCAAAGCTTTGAACATGCCTGCAAAAGCCAAAAGCCGATGATTTTTGATAAGCGACGTCCGGCCTATCAAAAAGCGATTGGCCGCCTGCCAATGAAGCGCCTGCATAAATTGCTGTTAATGGCACAGCGGCTCGATTTAGCCGTTAAAGGCGCTGCAACAATACCGCTGTGGCCAGGCCTACATGATCTGGCAATGACCATGGCCGGTGGTCGTGGGCTGCTTTCTGAATCCGCCTGGACCTATCGCATTAGTGCAAATAATTAGTACTTTGCACATTAGACTTAAAAATTGAACCAATTGTTTCTATACTCACTCCACACCCCCCGACTAGTCTATAAGGAAGAAGACGATGAAAACATTGCGTGCATACCTCTCCACCCTCCTGATTGCGGCGCTTGTTATTACCAGCCTGCCCGTTGCAGCAGCTCCCACTGCGCCTCAATCCATTGATTTAGTCTCTACCCAATCTGTTTTGTCAGCTGATCGTGCTGGCGCTGACCGTGAGCGTATTAACGAGGTCCTGGCCCGCGCCGATGTGCAGGATCAACTGCTAAAACAGGGTGTTGACCTGAACGAAGTAGATGCCCGCGTTGCTGCCTTAAGCGATTCTGAAGCAAAGCAAATGGCTGACCAGCTCGAGATGATGCCTGCCGGTGCCGGTGGTGGCGTTATCGGTGCCCTCTTTGCCGTCTTTATCATTCTGTTGATTACCGATATTCTCGGCCTGACCGACGTTTATCCGTTTACGCGTTGATAGGCAGCTGATGACCACTAAGTCTACTAATATGCTTTCTAACGCCCGCTTCGCGGGCGTTTTTATTATGTTGCTACTGCTGAGCGGCTGCGCACGAAACCCGGCACTGCTACAAAGTACCTATCAAGCGCTTCCGCCCCATGCAGAAATCACCAGCGTACCGTTTTACGCCCAAACGGAGTTTCAGTGCGGCCCTGCCACGCTGGCGATGGTTCTCAACCATCAGGATGTCGAAACAGACGTTGAGCAGCTCATCCCCCAGGTGTTCTTGCCTGAGCGCGACGGCAGCGTACAGCCAGAAATGCTGGCGACTGTGCGACGCTATGATCAACTCGCTTATCCCATTCGCGGCACCATGGATGCGCTGTTAGGCCATCTGGCAGCAGGCGATCCGGTGGTGGTGATGCAAAACTTATCACTCCCTATCTACCCGATGTGGCACTACGCGGTGGCCATTGGCTACGACCTGCCTAGTGAAACGCTTATTCTGCGCAGTGGCGAAATTGAACGCCATACGATGTCGTTTAGCCGTTTCGACGCCACCTGGGCGCGCACTGAACGCTGGGGATTTGTCGTTGCCGAGCCCGGCACGCTACCTGCGGGTATCACTGCCCGTAATGCCCTTGAAGCCATCAGTGCCTACGAAGAAACGAACGGCCCCCAGGCTGCATTATCAAGCTGGCAAACGTTTAACGAGCACCACCCTACCAATGCTATCGGACAATTTGCGCTAGGCAACGCGCTGTACGCTGACCAACAACCAGAGAAAGCTCGCAACGCCTTTGAACGAGCAACGAAGCTTGATGAAAAAATGGGCGCTGCCTGGCTAAATCTAGGCCTTTTACTGCTTCAGCAAGAAGAACCCGTCGCTGCTCGAAAAGCGTTGGAACAGGCCGCCTCGCTGACGGGTAGCTGGCAGGAAAAAGCCCGCTTAGCCATAGAAAGCATGAATACACAATAAATATCAAAGACCTATAAAATTTACTAATAATAACGAGCACAAGTATGATCCTGCGATTAGTAAAGTTGTTGGATAGCATACCTTGCGAGTGAGTGCTTAAGTTACATAAGGATAAGCCTTCAAGTTGTTCATTGGACTACCTAACCATTGACGGGAGAGGTGCCATGCAGAACTGTCCTTTGAAACGTAAGTGCTCTGTTAATGGTTGTGTATATTTACTATACGAGCTGGCTCGTTTGCGACATTTTGCAAAGAGAGACGTCATCACTAACAGCTCGTTGATTGCGTCATGACGATTCTTCATCATTTGCGCCAGCCTCGCGGATGTTTGGCATTCCTTTTCGCCGTCATCTTCTGCACCTTGTCGGCAATCATGGGCAGCTATGTATACAACACTTGTCAAAAAGCCAGTGCCAACTACACCAAACTGGTGAGTGATATTATGCTGGCCCAGCAAGCGACACCTCAATTACGAGAAGCGTTGGAAGAAGGAAATAGTCGTCAGCCTAACAACGAACATATTGAATACATTGATCACTTCATTTCAACTTCCAAGCAGCATTTAAATAGCATACAGACCAACATTGAGCAAAATCGCTTTCTCACTTCTAACGTTAACTACCTTATTAATCATTTTAGCGAGCTTGATAATCGTCTTTCTGACCTGAACCAGCAGGCCCGTGAAGTCCATCAGCATCCAGAGCTAATTGAACCGTTGCAGCGTGGTGCAATGAATGTTGGCGGCTCCCTGGCATGGCTTTATGACCAACTATTGGAAGAAGTCTACACAATATCCTCGCAACAAAGCTTGGTGATGCAGCGGCTCTCAATTGCTATCAATGTGCTACTGGTAGTCATAATCGGCGCGGCAATTACGCTTTGCATGGCGGTTATCCATCTACACCGACAACGCAACGTAATGCATCAGTTAATGCTCACCGATGAATTAACTGGGCTGTATAACCGGCGCCATTTGGTCAATGTAGCCTTCGCAGTGCTGACTCAAGCTCAGCGTGATAAAACGCCGCTTAGCCTGCTGTTGTTAGATCTAGATCACTTCAAGCAAATAAACGACACCTATGGGCATCCTACTGGCGATGAGGTGCTACGCCAGGTCAGCAAAAAACTGCGTCAACTAAGTCGACCCTCCGATACATTAGCGAGAATTGGTGGCGAAGAATTTTGTTTGTTAATGCCCAACACATCCACCCATGATGCACTACAGGTGGCGGATCGGCTGCGCCGAGAAATTGAAGTTAGCGAGCTGGGTGACCTAAATTTACATGCCAACCCGACCATTAGCATTGGCGTAACGACGGGTTATGACGGCTCACTTACGTTTGAGCAGCTGTATTCATTTGCTGATAAAGCGCTCTACCAAGCCAAGTCGCTGGGTCGCAACCGTGTTGAAAGCTTGTTACCACCCATCGTCAAAGCTTCAGAAAACGCTGAAAAAGCAAAAAACTACAGCCATTCTCTCATCAGCTAACAGCGTATTACCAAACTAGAAAGAAATGAAAGCTGAGGTTAAAAAACACGATTCAAGCCATTTTGAGCGGCCACCCGATACGCTTCTGCCATGGTGGGATAATTGAAAGTAGTGTTAACGAAATACTTTAGCGTATTGGCGTCGCCCTTCTGTTGCATGATCGCTTGGCCGATATGCAGAATCTCAGACGCCTGATCGCCAAAACAGTGAATCCCGAGTATTTCCAGGGTGTCCTGGTGGAAAAGTATTTTAAGCATCCCCACGGTATCACCGGTAATCTGTGCTCGGGCAGTATCTTTGAAAAAGGCTTTGCCTACTTCGTAGGGCACTTTTGCTTCGGTTAACTCACGCTCATTCGGGCCAAACGAGCTAATTTCGGGGATGGTATAAATCCCGGTGGGAACATCACTGACAAAGCGATACTCTTTATCGAGCAGCTCGTTGCATGAATTAAGGCCTTGATCGTAGGCGGCACTCGCCAAACTTGGCCAACCGATAACATCGCCTGCTGCATAAATATGGGGCACCTCGGTGCGGTAATGCTCATCAACACTGAGCTGGCCCCGCCCATTGGCCTTCAAGCCAATGTTTTCAAGCCCAAGGCTATCGGTATTACCCGTACGACCGTTGGCCCATAAAAACGCATCCGCGCGGATTTTCTTGCCTGACTTGAGGCGCACGACGACGCCTGATTCATCGCCCTCAACACTCTCATACTCTTCATTATGGCGAACCAACACACCGTGCTTACGCAAGTGATAGGAGAGCGCATCGCTGATTTCATCGTCCAGGAATGACAGTAGGCTGTCACGGTTATTGATTAAATCAACCTTGACGCCTAACCCAGAAAAGATTGACGCGTACTCACAACCGATTACCCCTGCCCCGAAAATCACTAGGGTACGTGGCGTATGCGAAAGGCTCAAAATGGTATCGGAGCAGTAAATGCGCGGATGCCGAAAGTTAATGTCCGCCGGGCGATAGGGACGTGAACCGGTAGCAATGACGATTTTTTTGGCCACCAGCTCTTCCATGCCTTCTTGGCGGTCATGAACTATCAGCGTATGTTCATCTTTAAAGCGGGCAACACCGTGGAAGAGGTCAATCCGGTTACGCGCATAAAATGTCGTGCGCATCTCTACCTGCTTGTCGATGGTGCCACGTGAACGCTCCATCACTTTCGGAAAGGAGAACCAGCGCGGCTCACCGATATCGCGGAACATGCGGTTTGTGTTGAACGCCATGATCTGCTTGACCTGATGGCGCAACGCTTTGGAGGGAATGGTGCCCCAGTGAGTACAGTTACCGCCTACTTGAGCCTGCTTTTCAATAATCGCTACCCGTTTGCCATGCTTGGCAGCGTTAATGGCAGCGCTTTCACCCGCAGGCCCTGTACCGATTACCACGACATCGTAATTGTGAACCGCCATACTCTCTGCGTCTCCTTCCTATTCGGGTTAACCCATTCTCGTCAAACTATCGCCGACAAACGATCCAAGGCTGATAGTCCCAGGCAAACAGTCCAAGACAAACAGGCACTTGTGGCATAAACGTTAAGAAGGCGCAGTTCACATGAACATGCGCCTCTTCGTTATCTATATGGCTTATTAACGACGGGTGGCGTCATAGCCTAGGTCAGCACCGCGACTTTCGTCACTACGGCGCCGCTCGCTGCCACGCTTGCGGTTCTCTTCTTCGCACACTTCGTCTTTACCGCCACAAATATCACAGCCGTCTTTCATGCCTATTTGATTCAAACCACCGCATGAACCTGCAATAGGTTTACGACCCATGATGACACCCACGGCCATGACACCCATAATCAGTGCCATAAAGCCGAATACCAGTAACCAAATCGCCATAACAACCTCCCAGCATGTCACTGCTTAGCTTTCTATTATTGACCTAACCGGCCATCACCTCTATCTACAGCATTCAGGCCGATTAGTGCCTCACAATCTTTGTTTGTTAAGCCTATTGTACCTCAGTGGGCTGTTGTTATCAGCGCGGCGCACTTCTCATTAACAATACCTATCAGTAACACAAACGGGGCTGACCAAAAGGCCAGCCCCGCTCATTGTTACCGCAGTAATCTTTCTTCATAACCATTGCGATTATGACGATTGATTAGCCACCGAAATCATCCAATAGGATATTTTCTGGCTCAACGCCCATATCAAGCAACAGCTTAATGACCGAGGCGTTCATCATCGGCGGACCACACATGTAGTACTCGCAATCTTCAGGTGCCGGATGGTCCTTCAGATAGTTTTCGTACAGCACGTTATGAATAAAGCCTGTCGGCCCTTCCCAGTTATCTTCCGGCTGTGGATCAGAAAGCGCCAAGTGCCACTCGAAGTTCGGGAACTCTTCGGCTAACTGGTCATACTCTTCATTATAGAAGGTCTCACGCCAAGAGCGCGCACCGTACCAGAAGGTAATCTTGCGCTTAGACTTCAAGCGCTTCAACTGATCAAAGATATGACTACGCATTGGCGCCATACCCGCACCACCACCGATAAAGATCATTTCGGCGTCAGTATCGCGAGCAAAGAACTCACCAAACGGCCCCATCACGGTCACCTTGTCACCTTCTTTAAGATTGAAGACGTAGGTAGACATCAGGCCGGGCGGATGGTTAGTGCCAGGAGGCGGCGTCGCAATACGAATGTTGAACTTGAGGATACCCTTCTCATCCGGGTAGTTCGCCATGGAGTATGCGCGAATCACTTCCTCGTTGTTCTTATGGGAAATTTTGAACATATCAAATTTTTCCCAATCACCACGGTACTCTTCTTCAATATCGAAGTCAGAGAACTTGATGTCGTACGGCGGTGCCACAAGCTGTACGTAACCACCGGCGCGGAAGGCAACTTCTTCTCCCTCGGGTAGTTTCAGGTTCAGCTCTTTGATAAAGGTGGCAACGTTGGGGTTGGCAATAACTTCACATTCCCACTTTTTCACCCCAAACACTTCTTCAGGCACTTCAACTTTCATGTCCTGCTTTACAGGTACCTGACAAGAGAGGCGCCAGCCCTCTTTCTTCTCACGCATGGTGAAGTGCGACTCTTCCGTCGGCAGAATAGAGCCACCGCCCTCTTCTACACGGCACTTACACTGAGCACAAGAACCACCGCCACCACAGGCGGAAGAGAGAAAAATACCGTTAGCAGCAAGTGTATTAAGCAGCTTGCCACCAGCTTGGGTTTTCAAAGTGTGTTCGGGGTCGCCATTGACCTCAATGGTCACGTCCCCGCTACTCACAAGCTTGCTGCGCGCTGCCAGAATGATCGCCGTTAAGCTAATAACGATGACCGTGAACATGACAACACCGAGCAAGATGACTGTTGTATCAACCATGTCGGTTTCCTATTGCTGGAGGTTTCTATTATCCAGCGGTGTCTGACACCGCTGGAGAAAAACCGGCTCCGATTAAAGCTGAATGCCCGAGAAGGACATAAAGCCCAACGACATTAGCCCCACGGTGATGAAAGTAATGCCCAGCCCTTGGAGGCCACCCGGCACATCGCTGTATTTCAGTTTTTCACGGATACCCGCCAGCGCGGCAATAGCCAGCGCCCAACCGGTGCCCGCGCCAAAGCCATAGACCACGGCTTCACCAAAGTTATAGCTACGCTCTACCATGAACAGTACACCACCAAGGATGGCACAGTTAACGGTAATCAACGGCAGGAATACACCCAGCGCGTTGTAGAGCGATGGCACGTACTTATCAAGGAACATCTCCATGATTTGTACGAGAGCAGCAATAACACCGATGTAAGAGAGCAGCCCAAGGAAAGACAGATCAATGTTTTCAGCACCGCTGATACCGGTCCACGTTAGCGCACCTTCTTGTAGCAAGTAGGTGAACACTAGGTTGTTCACCGGCACCGTGACGGTTAATACGACAATTACCGCGATACCCAGGCCAATCGCTGAGGAGACTTTTTTGGACACTGCCAAGAAAGTACACATCCCCAAAAAGAAGGCCAGCGCCATGTTTTCAACAAACACCGAAGCAACAAAAAGACTCAGATAATGTTCCATGTTACACGGCCTCCTTGGGTTTGGTGTTTTCCTTCATTTTGAACTCATTATCTTCCACCTGTTCTGGGTTGACTGCACGCATCACCCAGATCAGTAAGCCGATAATGAAGAACGCTGAAGGAGGTAATAGCAACAAGCCATTGGGAACGTACCAACCACCATTCTGAACGGTCTGAAGGATAGTGATACCAAAAATGCTGCCTGCACCCAGCAACTCACGGAAGAAGCCAACCACCATAAGCACAAAACCATACCCAAGGCCGTTACCAACACCGTCTAAAAATGACATTCCCGGCGTGTTGGACATCGCAAAACCCTCTGCACGCCCCATGACGATACAGTTAGTAATGATCAAGCCAACGAATACGGAAAGCTGCTTAGACATCTCATAGGCATACGCTTTCAAAATCTGGTCTACCACGATTACCAGCGAGGCAATGATGGTCATCTGAACGATGATACGAATCGAGGAAGGAATGTGGTTCCTGATCAACGATACGAACAGGTTTGAGAATGCCGTTACGAAAATAACCGCCAGCGCCATAACGAGCGATACGCTCATACTGGTGGTTACCGCAAGTGCCGAACAGATCCCCAGAATTTGCAGCGCAATAGGGTTATTCTGGAAAATCGGCGCGGTTAAAACGCCTTTTGCATTTACGTCCGCCATGATCAGGCCCCCTCAACGTCTTCGAAGTTGGTATCAGTCTCTTCGGCGTCTTCCGGCTCAGTACCACTGCGGAATTTAGCCAAATAGGGACCGAAAGCTTCTTCGCTTAACCAGAACTGCAGCATGTTAGTTACGCCGTTACTGGTTAGCGTAGCGCCAGATAGCGCATCTACTTCGTATTCGTCGCTAGCGCCGCCTTTGGTCAGGTGAATTTCCGGTGAGAGGTCGCCCTCTTCATCGTAAATTTTCTTACCTTCCCACTGTGCTTGCCAGCGCGGGTTATTGACTTCAGCACCCAAGCCGGGCGTTTCACTGTGCTCGTAGTAAGTGATACTGACAATGGTATTGCCGTCACCTTCCACTGCCAGGAAGCCACGCATTAGGCCCCATAGCCCTTGGCCACGAATAGGTAGCACGATCTGTTCCGGGTCGTCTTCACCACCAATCAAATAAACGGTGGCGTAGTTTTCGACACGCGATAGACCAGCGATATCCTGATCGCCAGAAAGCGTGCGACCCGAAGCCGGGTCACGAGCAGCTTCAAAGCTATCGTAGGTATCAGGGTCAAACTCATCAGAATACTCACCGGTATCCAGGTCAACGACCCGAGCGGTGATCTCTTCGCTAAACACCTCTTCAACGTCCATGCCAGGCTCATACAGCTTGGCGACGTTCAAGATATTGGTTTTACGATCAAGCTCCTGATTGAGCTGTTGGGCGGGTCGCAGTGCGACCGCCGCAGTCGAGACAATGACGGAGCACACGATACAGAGTGCAAACGCCACAATCAGGACTTTCTTGATGGAGTTGTTACCTTGTGCCATTAGGCAGTCTCCTCGGCCGGTACGCCGGTACGCTTAACGCGACGCTTGATGTTGGCCTGGACGAAGAAATGGTCAATCAGCGGTGCAAACAGGTTAGCAAATAAGATAGCCAACATGATGCCCTCTGGGAAAGCCGGGTTCACAACGCGAATTAAAACGGTCATCACACCAATCAGCGCACCAAATATCAAACGACCTTGGTTGGTCATCGATGCTGACACCGGGTCAGTCGCCATGAATACCATGCCGAACGCGAAGCCACCAATCACCAGATGCCAGTACCACGGCATGGCAAACATCGGATTGGAGTCAGAGCCCATTAGGTTAAACAGCGTGCTGGTAACGACCATACCCAAAAATACGCCAAGCATGATTCGCCACGAGGCAATCCGCGTCCACAGCAGCACTGCAGCACCAATAAAGATCGCCAGCGTCGACACCTCACCCACAGAACCGGGGACAAAGCCAAGAAAGGCGTCCCACCAGCTGAAAGTATCCGTTAACGCGGTCATACCATCTTGGAACGCCAGCGAGAGCGCAGTAGCACCGGTGTAACCGTCAGCGGCAACCCATACAGCGTCACCGGAAATCTGTGCGGGGTAGGCAAAATAAAGAAATGCACGGCCTGTCAGCGCGGGGTTCAAGAAGTTCTTACCCGTACCACCGAATATCTCTTTACCGATTACCACACCAAAGGTGATACCCAGCGCAACTTGCCACAACGGAATGGTCGCGGGCAGTATCAATGCGAATAGCACTGAGGTAACGAAGAACCCTTCGTTAACTTCGTGACCACGCTTGATGGCAAACAACACTTCCCAGAAACCACCCACCACAAAGGTGACTAAGTAGATTGGCAAGAAGTAAGTCGCGCCGAGGACAAAGTTAGCCCATAAGCTGCTGGCATCATGACCTGACGCCAATGTCATCATAATAGCTTCGCGCCAGCCACCCATAGAGGCGTAGCCTGCATCGATAGCCGTGTTTGCTTGCCACCCCGCGTTCCACATACCAAAGAACATTGCTGGGAAGGTACACATCCACACAGTAATCATGATGCGCTTAAGGTCGATACCGTCACGCACGTGGGCGGTGGTTTTAGCAACGCTTGGCGGTGAATAAAAAATGGTATCTACCGCTTCAAAGAGCGGGTAGAACTTTTCGTACTTTCCGCCTTTGTGGAAATGCGGCTCGATATTTTGGAGTGTCTGTTGAATACCCATCATCAGGCCTCTTTCTCGATCATGGTGAGATTGTCACGCAGGATGGGGCCATATTCGTATTTGCCGGGGCAAACGTACGTACACAGCGCCAGATCCTCTTCGTCCAGCTCCAAACATCCAAGCTGCATGGCAACCTCAATGTCGCCCACGATCAGCGAACGCAGTAACTGAGTTGGCATGATATCCAGCGGCATCACCGTTTCATATGAGCCAACGGGCACCATCGCGCGCTCTGAACCATTGGTTGATGTGGTGGGTGCGTAGTTACGCAAGCCTTTAATTCTGGAAAGGTAAATACCCAGCACAGAGTGTCGATCAGCGCCCAGTGATAGCCATCCAAGTAAGATGCGCTTATTACCTTCTTCAATCAGACTAAACTGATTGCTAAAGCGTCCCAGATAGGTAAGTTTGCCTTCCGCGGTAAAGCCAGAAAATACAGAACCAGAAATGATACGGGTGTCATCGGGTTTGATGACTTCTTCTGCCAGGAGTTCATCCGTGCTAGCGCCGATACGGGTACGTACCAAGCGAGGGTTTTCAGCACGCGGGCCACCAATGGCAACCACGCGGCTCATATCCAGTTTCCCTTCTACAAAGAACTTACCGAACGCGATAACGTCCTGATAGCCGATGTGCCACACCTGTTTGTGCAGAGCGACGGGAGAAAGGTAATGAATATGGGTGCCCACTAGCCCGGCTGGGTGCGGCCCGGCAAAGCTTTCGGTTTTGACGCCTTCCACCTCACCGCCCGGAATAGAGGCGTTTTCCCCTGTACAAAGAAAGACGTTGCCCTCGGTAAGGCGCGCTAACACCTTGAGGCCATCTTCAAATGCTTGCGGCTGCTCATTAATGATCAGCGCAGGATCAGGGCTTAAAGGATGGGTATCTACGGCTGTTACAAAAATATCGGCCGGAGTGCTATCGATTGCCGGTGTACGCGAGAAAGGACGCGTGCGTAGCGCCGTCCAGAGTCCCGACTCCACCAGTTGGTCAACAACGACCTGGCGTTCAAGCTGCGTTAAGGCATTACGGTCATGAGCAGCGAATTCAATCGCCTCCTCAGTCTCGTCGACTTTGATCACAACAGATAGTAAACGACGTTTTTCGCCACGGTTTATTGCAAGCACTTCACCAGCAGCGGGCGCTGTATAGCGCACACCATCAATTTTCTTGTCGGTGAAGAGCAATTGGCCTAGTTTGACCTTATCCCCTTCCTGAACTTCCATCGTCGGCTTCATGCCAACGTAGTCGGTACCCAGGATTGCCACGTGGCGCACAGGCCGCGCATCTTCAATACGCTGCTCGGGCGCTCCCGCGATGGGGAGATCCAGGCCTTTTTTGACTTCGATCATAGTCTCGCCCAGTTGTTGGATCGGATATACGAAGGTATGGGGTTCGAATGCTTATTTTCTGCTCAGCGAATTGTTATTTTCTGCTCAGATTGTTACCAGTCCGGCCCAAGCAGCACTTGAACCACCCCGAAAAATCCATCGTATTATAAAGATAAGCGCGTCCAATGACCACATCCCTGATGATCTCCAAAAGTGCTATATACATTGGCAAACGGAAGGCATAGAGACAAAAAAACGCCACCCGAAGGTGGCGCTGCATCATTATTTCGCTTGATAGCCCCGCAGAGAAGCTAATTTAGCAATATTATTATTTAGCTATTTAACGCGGCAGCTTTAAGAACCGCACATTAGACATCTGTTGTAAAATACGCACGACTTGGCAGCTATAGCCAAATTCGTTGTCGTACCACATATAGACAACCGCATGATGACCGTTGGCGATAGTCGCTTTGGCGTCAACAATGCCAGCATGGCGATTGCCTACAAAGTCCGATGAGACCACTTCTGCCGAGTCAACAAAGTCAATTTGCTTTTGATAAGCAGAATCAATCGACATGCGGCGCAAGTAATCGTTTAGCGCAGCCGCATCAGTCGTTTTGTCCAGTGTCAGGTTAAGAATGGCCATGGAAACATTGGGGATCGGCACGCGAATTGCGTTACCGGTTAGCTTACCCTCAAGCTCAGGCAGTGCTTTGGAGACAGCTTTAGCCGCGCCCGTCTCGGTTAAGACCATGTTCAACGCCGCGCTGCGGCCACGCCGGTCGCCTTTGTGGTAGTTATCGATCAGGTTCTGGTCATTAGTGTAAGCATGCACGGTCTCAACGTGACCGTTTACCACACCATACTCATCGTTAAGCACCTTCAATACCGGCACTATCGCGTTGGTGGTACATGACGCGGCTGAAACAATAAGATCGTTATCGCCAATCGATTCGTGATTAATACCGTAAACGATATTTTTGATATCGCCTTTACCCGGCGCTGTCAGCAACGCTTTGGCAGCACCTTTGCACTTCAAGTGCTGGCCCAGGCCCTCTTCATCACGCCAAATACCGGTATTATCAACGATAACGGCGCTGTTGATGTCGTAGGTGGTGTAGTCGATTTCACTCGGTGAATCAGCATAGATAACCTGAATGACATTGCCATTTACGGTCAGCGTGCGCGCTTCTGCATCGACCATGATGGTACCGTCAAACGGCCCGTGTACGGAATCGCGGCGCAGCAGGCTGGCACGTTTTTCAAGGTCCTTTGCCACATCGCCACGGCCACGTACAACAATAGCGCGCAGGCGTAGCAGGTTGCCGCCACCGGCTTTTTCAACCATCACCCGGGCCAATAACCGGCCAATACGGCCAAAACCATAAAGCACCACATCTTGTGGCTCACCGGTGCTGGCGCCTGGCTGATAACCATCAATAATTTCGTGCAGCTCTTTACGCAGAAAGGCTTCAACATCGCCCCCGCCCTGGCGCTTAAACATTACCCCCAACTTGCCCACATCGACATGCGCAGGGCCAAGATTTAACTCAACCATGCTTTTAAGAATCGGGTAGGTATCTTCAACGGAGAGCTCGGTTCCCTCCAGTTTGCGTACAAAGCGGTGGTCTTTGAGAATACGGATGACTGACCGTTTGATGAGCGAGCGTCCAAACATGGTGGCAACAACATTATTCTGACGATAGAGCTGCCCTACCAATGGGATCATCTGCTCCGCCAAGGCTTCGTTGCCTTGCCATTCTTGAAAAACGTTTTCGAGCGCTTGCTGACTCACGGGCGGCCTCATCAGGTAGTGGAAACAGGGTCGTAAACCGATAATTCAGCTCATTATCCGGGGCAAGCGCAGTCGCCGCAATGAATGGATAGTCGCACAACATGTAGGGGTATTACAGAAACGCCAATCTCACTACAAAACCACTTTCATAACAGATTAACCCGCTACCTAAAGCCGCGGCACTCTAACTGAAACGGGTGATCGTGTATGATCTGTTTTCCGTTTCAGCGCAAAACGATATCTTGCTTATGCCGACTTTCTCTCTGCTCGAACCGCCCCAGCCTCAAGGGACTCGCGATACGCTCTACTGGACATCGCCGCCGGGCAGCGCGACTGCTCTGGCACTCTCTCGCGTTGCCAAGCACGCCCCGCTATTGGTGATTACGCCCAATACGGCCAGTGCGCAGCGCCTGGAACAAGATCTGTACTTTTATAGCGATGTACCCGTACTGCCCTTTCCCGATTGGGAAACGCTACCCTACGATAGCTTTTCGCCCCACCAGGACATTGTCTCAGCGAGGCTACGCACCCTGCGCCAGCTCCAAGATGGCGTGCGTGGCATTGTATTGGTGCCGATCAATACGCTGATGCAGCGCTTACCGCCGGTCGAGTACATCGCCGGGCGGGTAATGACGCTCAAAACCGGTGAGCGTTTGAATCGCGAAACGTTCCGGGAATCGCTTTCACGGGCGGGGTATCGCGCCGTGGAAACGGTGTATGAACCAGGCGAATACGCCATGCGTGGGGCATTGATCGACCTATTTGCAATGGGCATGGACGAACCGATCCGCATCGATCTGTTTGACGATGAGATCGACACACTGCGTCACTTCGACCCCGGCAGTCAGCGCTCAACCGATAAACTTGAGTCGCTAGAGTTGCTCCCTGCCCACGAGTACTCGCTGAGCCGAAGTGCCATCGCCTGCTTTCGTGAGCAGTTTGAAACCCTATTTGATGTCGATCCGCGCCAGTGCCCTCTCTATAACGATGCATTAAAGGGCATTCCCTCTCCGGGGCTTGAGCACTATCTGCCGCTGTTTTTTGAGCAGACCGCTTCACTGTTTGAGCACCTAACCGACGACACCCGGGTCGCCCTACTGCCTGGTGTGCTTAATGCGGCCGAACAACACTGGCAGTCTATTGATGCACGCTACGTTAACTTGGGTGTTGATCCTACACGGCCACTGCTACCACCTCACCGGGCGTTTTTCCCGGTCAGTGATGTTTTTTCGGCTATAAAAGCACGCCCGCGCATAGAGCTAACTGAAAACAGCGAGCAGCGCCATGCGCATCTGCCTGAAGCAGCACCATTGCCTACGCTGTCGATTAATGCCCGCGCTAAGCAGCCACTTGGCGAGCTTACGGCGTTTTTGAAGTCTCACGCCGAAACCCGGGTGCTGTTTGTAGCGGAATCACGGGGCCGCCGCGAAGCGCTGGAAGAGATATTGGCGCCGCTTAAGCTTTCGCTCCCACATACCGATAGCTTTCACGACTTCCTCGCCAGCGATCACACCTACGCCATTACCGAAGGCTTGGTGGACAGCGGCCTGTGGCTGAACAACCCAAGCGTTGCAGTGATCAGTGAGACAGAGCTATTTGGCGATGTGGTACGCCAGAGCAGGCGGCGTGAAAAAGCTACCGATGATAACGAGCTTGCGGTCCGCCATCTCTCAGAACTACGCGAAGGCGCGCCGGTGGTTCACCAGGCACATGGCGTTGGCCGCTACATAGGGCTGGAAACATTGGAGGCCGGCGGTCAGGCCAACGAGTTTTTAGCGCTCTCCTACGCCGATGGCGCCAAACTTTACGTACCAGTCGACAGCCTACATATGATCTCCCGCTACAGCGGTGCCGGTGATGAACTGGCGCCGCTGCATAAGCTGGGTTCCGATCAGTGGGAAAAAGCTCGTCGCAAAGCCGCCGAGAAGATTCGCGATACCGCCGCTGAACTTTTGGATGTTTACGCTCGAAGGGAAGCTCAACAGGGCGTGGTTTACGAAACGCCAGGCGATGAGTATGTTCGCTTTGCGAGCAACTTCCCATTCGAGGAGACTCCCGATCAGCACGCAGCCATTGAAGCGGTGATCAGCGACATGACGTCGCCGCAGCCCATGGATCGCGTGGTATGTGGTGACGTAGGCTTCGGCAAAACCGAAGTGGCCATGCGCGCGGCGTTTATCGCCGTACAATCAGGTCGCCAAGTAGTGGTCCTGGTGCCTACCACGCTACTGGCGCGTCAGCACTTCGAAAATTTCCGCGACCGCTTTGCCGACACTGCCGTCAATATCGGCTTGATATCTCGCTTCACCAGCGGCAAAGAGGTTACCCAAACATTAGAAAGTGTTAAAAGCGGCCAAACCGATATCGTGATTGGCACCCACAAGCTTCTAGCCAAAAGCGTTGAGCTGCCCAAGATGGGTCTGCTGATCATTGATGAGGAGCACCGCTTTGGGGTGGCGCAAAAAGAGAAGCTCAAAACGCTGCGCGCTGAAGTCGATATTTTGACACTAACCGCGACGCCTATTCCGCGCACGCTAAATATGGCCATGAGTGGCATCCGCGATTTGTCGATTATCGCCACCCCGCCCGCACGGCGCCTGTCGGTCAAAACGTTTGTTCAGCAGCACGATGCCAGTATCATTAAAGAAGCTCTGCTACGTGAGATACTACGCGGCGGGCAGGTATATGTGCTGCATAACGAAGTCAAAACCATTGAGAACAGTGCCGAAAAAATCCGTGAGCTGATTCCTGAAGCGCGGGTAGCGGTTGCCCACGGCCAACTGCCTGAGCGCAGCCTCGAACGCATCATGTCGGACTTCTATCATCGCCGTTTTAATGTGCTGGTATGCTCAACCATTATTGAAACCGGTATTGATGTGCCTAGCGCTAACACCATCATTATCGAACGCGCTGATAAGTTTGGCTTGGCACAACTTCACCAGCTGCGGGGCCGAGTTGGCCGTAGCCACCACCAGGCTTATGCTTACCTGCTGACACCGCCACCTAAAGCGATGACCCGTGATGCCATCAAACGACTGGAAGCCATTAGCGCTTCGGATGACTTAGGCGCTGGTTTCACCCTGGCCAGCCACGACATGGAAATACGCGGGGCGGGCGAACTACTGGGTGATGAACAGAGCGGCCAGATGGAAACCATTGGCTATACACTGTACATGGAGATGCTTGACCGGGCAGTGAAGGCTATTCGCGCGGGTAAAACACCCAATATCGATGCACCCTTCAATACTGGCGTGGAAATTAGCCTTAACCTGCCTGCATTGATCCCCAATGACTATATTCATGATGTGCAGCAGCGCCTGGTGATATATAAGCGAATTGCCAATACTCAGAGCGATGGCGAGCTCAGAGAGCTACAGGTTGAGCTTATTGACCGTTTTGGCTTATTGCCTGCCCCCCTTAAGAACCTTATCCGCCAGACCAAGCTGCGTCATCGTGCAGAACAGTTGGGGATCAGCAAGATTGAAGCAGGCGAGAGCCGTGGGCGTGTGCTGTTTGATGGCTCGACTCAAGTAGATCCTCTGACCCTGGTGACGCTCATTCAGACATCTCCGAAGCACTACCGTTTAGACGGTTCGGACACATTAAGATTTGAATTGCCTATGGAAAGCGTCGACAAACGCTTTCAACAGCTTGAAAACCTACTTAGTACGCTTAATCAAAAAGTAGCGGCGGCGTGACGCTTGGGGCAAACTTGACAGTAGCCATGCCCTAGTTAACCCACCTCGTGGATTAACATCAGTGGCCCAACGACGCGCATCAGCAGTGAATTAACATATTAGGAACGAACATGAACATTCGCGACACCTTTACCCTCTGGGGCCCCACTAGCTTGGCAGTGCTTTTAGCCGCAAGCTTGGCAAGCCCTGCTTTTGCGCAATCAACTGCCGAGCAGGCCGACAGCCAACCCCAAGAGCTAGCTCAAGAGCAGGAGCAGGAGAAAGCACAGGAAATCAGCATAGACGCTGTCGACAGCGCCGCTCAGGTTGCTGACCAAGATGAACTGCCTCGTGGTCACTTCCGCCTACCCGAAAGCGGTGACGTTATCGGTGAGAGCTACACAGTTGTGGTCGAAGACCCCAAGCAGACACTGATTGATATCGCCCGTCGCCATAACATTGGCTATGAAGAAATTCGCATGGCCAACCCAGATGTCAGCTTATGGGTGCCTGGCGTGGGTACCGAGGTAGTGATCCCCGCTCAGTACATTTTGCCGCCTGCCCCACGCGAAGGGGTGGTGGTTAACCTTTCAGAGCTACGTCTCTACTACTACCCTGCTGACAAGCCCGGCATCGTTGAAACGTACCCGGTCAGCGTAGGGCGTGAAGAGTTCGCAACGCCAGTGGGCATTACCCGCACCACCGTTAAAGTTAAAGACCCTGCCTGGGCGCCCCCCTCCTCCATGCGTCGTGAAGCAGCTGAACGTGGTGAACCAGCGCCTTCCGTGGTGCCACCAGGTCCTGACAACCCACTGGGCGAGCATGCAATTCTACTCGCCATGCCGAGCTATCTAATACACGGCACCAACCGCCCTGACGGCGTCGGTATGCGCGTTAGCCGCGGCTGTATCCGCATGTACCCTGAGGATATCAAATCGCTTTACGAGCGCTTACCGAGCGGTACACAGGTTAATTTAATGGATGCGCCATTTAAAGCAGGCTGGGCTTCCGACGGCACGCTGTTTGTACAGTCGTTTCCGCAGTTGGAAGAGAACGTGGAAGGCTTTGAACCTCTGCTAAATGCCGTAGAGCGCGTCACTGAGCTAACTGACAACGACATTGAAATAGATGCTGAACAGATACAGCGGGCCGTTGAAGCCCCCGATGGCCGCTTTATTGCCCTGCATGGCCCACAAGCGCCAGCACCTGAGCCAGAGCCCGAACCTGTTAAGCTGATTAACGAAGTTGAGCTCAGCGCTGCAGCTAGTGGCGAAGAAGAAACCTAATACACGGATACGGCAGTAGCAAAAAACCCCGCCGAGGCGGGGTTTTTTGCGTAGCTAGCGGCAAAAACTACTTACCTAACATCTTTACCAACTACGACTTGCATACAGCAACCGCTGAGAGAGCCTAGTGGCTCCCCAGCAGCTCCAAGCAGAATTACTTCTGCATGGAACGCTGGAACATGCGGTTCATTTCTTCACGGTTCTGCTCAGACATCTGCAGAGCAGCCTGCGCATCGCGCTGGGCTTGGTTTGCAGTGTTCATAGCTTGTGAAGCCATGCTGCGTGCTTCTGCAGCGTCAGCCTGTGCAGATTCTGCAGTCATGCGAACTTCTTCCAGCGCGCCGGTAGAAGCACAACCAGCAAGAATTGCCAGAGAAGCAGCAGCAGCAGTCATCTTCAGAGTAGTTTTCAGAGTCATAGTGTTCTCCTTGAGTCGTCCTTGGGTACTACATTAAGGGTATGACAAAGGTAAGGTTACGCACATTAAAAATGTGCTTAGCTTAAATTTGTCTACCTGCGGTGCAGGTTCTTTACAGTGACTTGTGCTGCGAAGCACGCAAGTCAAACGCTGTTTTATAATAGACTACAGCGGTTGTCTATAGCCACTTTTTAAAAACCTCGAACTTCCTTCAACGGCAATAGCTTAACGGATCACTACACGGGTGCCAACACCCACTAGTTCTGCCAAGCGATCAATTTGCTCGTTGGTAACGGCAACACACCCTTGAGTCCAATGATAGCGACCATGAATATCGGGGTCTGCACTACCCAAGCCATGAATCCCAATCGCACCACCTAGCGCTGTATTTTGTGGCGGATGGCCGTTACGTCGGTAGAAATCGAAGTAATCTTCATAATCGGTTTGGGAATAAATCCCTTTTTCAAGCGCCATGCGTGCATGGGCTGGCGTTGGGAAATCAATCCCCATGAACGTACGCCACTGGCTTTCGTAATTAAAACGATTGATACGAAACTCACCCTTAGGAGTCACGTTATCGCCACGAACGCGCTGAGTCTTCGCCCCTGCACGCCCTAGGGATATGGGCGCATAGCGCTCTAAAAGCTCATTACCACGGAACACACTGAGCGTGGCCTCTTGATCATCAATCAGTACCCACAGCTCATTGCTATGGCGCGGCACATGGGCGCGCGTAAGCATTGTTTCGATAAGGTCAGAGGGAGCAGCCTGACTAGGTGCAGTGACAGCAGCGCTAGCAACCGCTGGCAAGCTCAGCGCCATAGCTAAAAACCGACGGCGATTGATTAAAAACATGGCAGCTCTCGAAACATATTAGCCTGTGGTGGACCAACTAAACGCATAGGGTGGCTGTTATACCTTATTCCCACATCCGCCGTAAGTAATTTCGTCATAATACCGCTTTGGGTCGTCCCGAAGCGATGATGTGCTCGCCAGTGGCACATACTCATTAAACGCCCTGCAACTCTTCCATACTCGCCATCATGTGACGTATTTCAGAATTATGCCCTTCAGCTAGCGAATCAAAGAATTCTGCTTCGGGTTCAATTCTCGAGCGTGCGGCACGATGCTTGTACAACGCCTGCAAACGCTCATGGGCGGTGGTGGCTGTTTTCATGGCATCTTCTATGGAGCCTGTAACGGTTTGCTCCGCAATTCGATCCAGCTCAGGTGGCTCAGGGAATTCGCTCGATTCATCGAACCACGTCTCCAGCACCTCAGAATGATCCGTACCGTCATGGAACAAGTCTTCTAGACCCGTTTTCATCTTCAATTCACGGCTGGCGAGGTAATCTAATCCCATTTTTAAGCGTTCATTGTCGGCTTTATCAGCAGCCTCGCTGTATTGTCGCGCCATGCGCGCGTGAAAACCTGCCGCCCATTCGACTAAATCTTTAACTTGGTTATAGCGCATCATGATCTCCTTTTCGTGGTGCTTACTAGACCAGCGGGCAAAATCGAGTCATTTACCACTCCAGGCTGGTTTCACGCAGAGCAGCTATTTCGCGTTTTGCCGCCTGAAGGTTATCCAGCAATTGCTGAGGCAAACTCACTTGGCTATCCACCTTAATCATAGCGGGATTATGAGTAGTACGCCGCGCAGCACCTTCATCGCTATGTAGGCGTTCAAGCTGGCCCGTCAGCCAATTCAACCAACTTTCCGGCTGAGCGTTTAAGTCGCGCAGGCGCTGTAGCTCTGCCAAAGCCGGGCCTTGCTGAGATAACAATACACGCCAGCGATGCTCTGGCAAGCGAGCGTGCTCAGTGACTTCACGTAAAAGCGACTCTAACGCCAATTCAAAGAGCGCCAACGCGCTCTCCTCCAGCGCCATCTGCCGCGCAGGGGCATGCTCATCCTCCCCCGCTGGCATAATGGCTAACAGCTCCGCCTGGTAGAGTAACTGATTGGTTCGCGAGCTTGCATTCACTTGCGCTTATCCTCCACGTGCCATTTGCCAGCTTCAAACATGGCCTTCCAGCCAGTGGCTTTGCCCTCTTCGTCAGTCATTACAAACTGCTCTTTCGTCTTACGCGAATAACGGATTTGAGCGGGGCGACCATCGGGGTCTTCACTAGGCGCTTTGAGAATAAAATGATACTTCTCAGGCAGCTCTTCGGCATGCGCTTTCAGTTCTTTAACCAGCGGTGGCCGCGTTTCGCGATTTTTAGGAAATTTACTCGCCGCCAAAAAGAGACCGCTTGCGCCGTCACGCAGCACGTAATGGTCGTCCACTTTTTGACATTCAAGTTCCGGCATCGGAATCGGATCCATTTTTGGCGGCGCCACTTCGCCGCTTTTCAATAGCTTACGGGTGTTTTTACACTCGCTATTGGTGCAGCCAAAATACTTACCAAAGCGACCTGATTTCAACTGCATCTCAGCGCCACACTTATCGCACTCGATTACAGGCCCGTCATAGCCTTTAATCTTGAATTTACCGCTTTCCACCTCATACCCATCACAATCAGGGCTGTTGCCACAAATATGCAATTTGCGCGTTTCATCAATCAGGTAGTTGTCCATTGCCGTACCACACTTGGTGCAGCGACGCTTAGCACGCAGTGCATTAGTTTCAGCCTCTTCACCCGCATCTTCCGCTACTGCTTCTTCACCTGGAATCAGGTCGATGGTGGTCTTGCAGCGCTCTTTTGGCGGCAAATTGTAGCCGCTACAGCCCAGGAACACGCCTGTGGAAGCGGTGCGAATTTGCATATGGCGGCCACATTTCGGGCAGTCAATATTGGTGGGCACCGGCTGGTTGGGCCGCATACCATCTTCGCTCTCCGCCCTGGCTAGCTCTTCACGAAACTCACCGTAGAAAGCATCTAGCAAAGCCTGCCAGTTACGCTCGCCTTCGGCGACTTCATCAAGGCTATCTTCCATGCGCGCAGTGAATGAGAAATCCATCAAATCAGGGAAGGACTCTTTCAGCCGCTCGGTAACGATATCGCCAAGCTTCTCGGCATAAAAGCGGCGGTTTTCAAGCTTCACATAGCCGCGATCCTGAATCGTGGAGATAATCGATGCATAGGTAGAAGGACGACCAATCCCCTGCTTCTCAAGCTCTTTCACCAGGCTTGCTTCGGTGTAACGCGGTGCAGGCTTGGTAAAGTGCTGCTGAGGATCAAGCGCTTCCAACGCCATCGGCGTGCCTTTAGGCAAGTCAGGCAGGCTCTGATCTTCATTTTTACCGCTTGGCTTCATCACCCGTGTATAGCCATCAAATTTAAGCACGCGCCCTTTGGCACGCAGCTCATACCCATCAACCTCAACGCTAAGCGTGCTGGACAGGTACTCAGCGGGTGTCATCTGGCAAGCCACAAACTGGCGCCAGATCAGCTCGTAAAGGCGCTCTGCATCGCGCTCCATACCGGACAGGTCTGATGCTTTGCGTTCAACGCTGGAGGGGCGAATCGCCTCGTGGGCTTCTTGGGCACTCTCTTTACTGCTGTAACGATTAGGCGCTTCAGGCAGATAGCGCTCGCCAAACTCTTCTCCGATATAACTGCGCACGCCTTCCACTGCATCTTTTGAAAGATTGGTGGAGTCAGTACGCATATAGGTGATATAGCCCGCCTCATACAGACGCTGGGCCATGGTCATGGTCTTCTTAACAGAAAATCCTAACCGGCCACTCGCGGCCTGCTGTAGCGTAGAGGTAATAAAGGGCGCTGTCGGCTTGGAGCTGGTGGGCTTATCTTCCCGCGAAGTAATCGCGAGCTTGGCTTTTCTAAGCTGCTCAATACGCGCCAGGGTGTCTTTTTCAGAGGTGGGCTTAAAGGCTTTGCCATCCTGACGAACCAGGGCAAAACGCACTAGCTCACCCTCAGGAGAGGCCAAATCCGCGTGCACATCCCAAAACTCTTCTGGAATAAAGGCACGAATTTCGCGCTCGCGCTCAACAATTAGACGTACCGCGACTGACTGTACACGGCCAGCCGACAGCCCACGCGCCACTTTCGCCCACAGCAAAGGCGAAAGCATAAAGCCAACAACACGGTCTAGAAAACGCCTAGCTTGCTGTGCTTCCACCCGGGGAATATTTAGCGCGCCCGGTGCCTTAAACGCATCCTGAATAGCATTTTTGGTGATTTCGTTAAACACCACGCGCTTATAGCGGCTGTCGTCTCCACCGATAGTCTCACGCAGGTGCCAAGCAATGGCTTCCCCTTCGCGATCCAAATCCGTTGCGAGATAGACAGCGTCGGCTTTCTCAGCCAACTTTTTCAGCTCAGCCACCACTTTCTCTTTGCCTGGCAGCACTTCATAGCGCGCTTCCCAGCCATTACTGGGGTCAATCCCCATCCGCCGAATCAGCTGATCTTGGCTCTTACGCTTCTTATATTCCACTTTCTCTTCCGCCGACATCTTGCGTGTCGCTGCGGCTTGGCGTGCGCGCTCCTTAGGGTCGGAGGCTGCCTTACCTGAGCCGCTGGTCGGCAGGTCACGAATGTGACCCACGCTCGACTTCACGATGAAATCGTTGCCGAGATATTTGTTAATCGTCTTCGCTTTAGCCGGCGACTCGACGATGACCAGTGACTTGCCCATAGTGCTCCACTTTCCTAATGCACGGGCTGTCTAGCACGTGCTCTAAATTCGGTGCCGTATCGCCGGGATGAAACCGCCCGCTAACAAAGATACGGATGAAAAAATGCGCCTACCCTACCCTACCCCAGCCCTTAGCTAAGCGCCAGTAGCAACCAACGCGCAGGGAAAATACGTAGATTTCAGGCAACCAAGGTTATATTTCAGATAAATAGTAGCTAGACACTAGACTGCCACTGGCATTACGGCAACCCAAAAGGTGCTGAGACAAACAAAGCGCCCCCACCATATAGGCAGGGGCGCTGTAAGCTAACGCACTGTTTTAGCGTTTGTCAGATGGCTTACTACCGCCGTTAGCGCTGTCAGATTTCACTGTTGACTTGGTGCTTTCATCAGCAGTTGCAGAGGGTTTAGTGGCTTTTTCCTCTGTTTTCTCAGACGCAGCCGAAGGCTTAACAGATGTTAGCTTAGCTGCTTTTGGCTTAGCCTCTTCTGTATTAGCTTTTGTTTGACTAGCTCCTTCCGATTTAACAACGTCTTGTTTAGGTTTGCTAGCTTCTGGTTTAATAACTTCTTTATCAGACTTGCCCGCCGCACCAGCCTTAGCGGTTTGTGACTTTGCTGGTGTCTTCGCCTTGGCAGCGTTAGGAGTAGCAGATGCTTCCTTTTTGCTAGGCCGTGCCTGATCAAAAAGCGCCTTTACCTGAACAAAGCGATTTGCAGCATGTTCAGAAAGCTCGCCACTGGCGGCAAACACGTGCTCAAGGTGGCTAATATAACCATCGATATCGTCGTTGCTATTACCCTTGAGTAAAATAGGCAGTGAATTCAATGCTTGTTCACGATCCAGCTTCAAAATAAAGAACTGCTCGCGCACTAGGCGTTTAAATTCACTCAGCTCTATGCCTGGCTCAAGCTCAGCACGGGAGGCGCGTAGCCGTTTGAAGTTACGCTCATCCGTGGCTGGAGCACCGCCGAGTACGTAGATCAGCGAGCGCATAACCGCCTCATGAGCACCACCGTGGGTAATCTTCTCGCGCAGCGCTTCCCGGCGCTGCTCCATGAAGCGGCGGTGCTCGGGCTCAGCGCCGGGGCGGCGGCGATGCACATGGGCATCGCCATAAAGGCCCACGGCGGCCTGCAACAGCGGCTGGCCGTAAATATCCATAAACATTTTTTCAGTACTGCTATCGCGTAAATCGCGCACCGCATTGAGGCTTGCAACCAGCTGGTCAGAGCCCATGGTCTCAAGGGATTTGAAAAGATTATCATGTGAAACAGGATGACGATTTTTACGTATCGCGTCTGCCATTACCGGTAGCGGCACAGAAAGCGGGTTGCGGTCAGAAAGCAGCTTGTAGCCCAGGCGGATAGGGTGCATACGACGAATTAAGCGCGCCGCCTCAGGTGTTATCATGGCTTTTAGCCAAGGCTGCATAAATATCCGATACAAGCCCAAGTTTATTTCTGAAATACGCGCTACGGTGGCAAAGCGACGATCATCCTCAGGCTTGTGCATCACTGCCTGATCTAATTCTTCAAAGTTACGCGGCATAAATTCGAGCAGATAATCTCGCTCGAACAGCTCAGCATCTTCGCCCTTCTCCGCCGGGGATATGGAGGTTTCGTACAGCCCTGGGGGCAATACGTCGATGTAATCCATATTGGCAGTGAATTCGGTATGCTCTTTGCGTGACACGCTACCCGAAACAAATATACCTAGGTGGCCGGTAGTATCATGCTGGCAATAGACGATGGTTTGCTCGTTGGCAATGATGTCATCTGTGTTTTCATATAAATCACGAATCCATCCCAAGGCTTGCGGTGGCGGGGTAATATCATCCCCACGCGAGCAGAACACTACGATCGGCGAACGCACATTGCGCAGGTCGATTCGGCGCCCATCATGGGTCACCAACTGCGCGGTAGAGAGTCGATTACCGACAAACAGGTTATCGACAATATATTGGATTTCTTCACCGCCCAACACGACGTGACCGCCCCACCAGCGCTCAAATTCGAGGTATCGGTTCGCTTCTGTATCGATGTTGTCGTAAAGGTGATACTGCTTTTTCCAGTACGTATTAGCAGGGTTTAGGCGTTCAAAGTTCTGCACCAACCACGCCCCGTCAAACAGGCCATCACCAATGTCGCTAGTGAGCGCCGTAATCCAACTGCCCCCCGCCATTCCGCCGGTATAACGCATTGGGGCTTTGCCATGTTCGCCAGCCCAATAAGAAAGCGGTGCCCCGGCAATAAGAATAGGGCCAAACACATCTGGCTCTAGTGCGGCCGCCATCATGATTTGCCAGCCCGCTTGGCAATTACCCACCACCATGGGCTTTTCGGTGGTTTCTGGGTGACGTTCGATCACATGGCGTAGAAACGCAACTTCTGACTCAACCACATCCTCCACGGTCTGACCCGGTTCAGGAAATGGCAAAAAGCCAATAAAGTAGCAGGGATGCCCCGCTTTAAGCGCCACGCCCAACTCGCTGTCAGGCTTAAACCCGCCAATCCCTGGCCCATGCCCCGCACGCGGGTCGATGACCACAAAAGGACGTTTTTGTAGGTCAGTTTCAGTCCCTTCATGGGGCAATACGCGCAGCAGCTCATAGTTAGTTGGCCGCGGTAGCGTCCGGCCATCCATCAGCACTTCGGTATCAAACCCCAACACACTGGGCTTGGTTTGCTCCATGTGCTCAAGGTATTGATTACCACGCTCACGCATCACATCTAAATACAGAACGCTACGCTCCATGCTATCGCGCCAGTAACCGAAGGCCGCCCGTCCAAACCCAAATGGGTCGAATAAGGATGCGATCGTTTCACTACTTGGCAATGCTGTGGAACCATTTTGTTGCTTTAACCAGGCGTCAGTAAAAGCGCTTGTGGTGAGCAAAGGATTGGCGAGAAAGTTCATAGGTTCTCCCATTGGGATGATGCGCCGGCATCAAACCGGGCAGCAATGAGGATGCTGCAATGCAATATAGTTTAGGCCACTACGTGCGTGACGTCGATCTTTACCCCTAATAATTACGACTAATGGGGTGACATAGCTCTCTTTAAGCAGCGCCAAAGATTCAGTGTTAGCATGCGTTGCGCTGACGATAAAGCCTGTATTTGGCATTAGTCCTAGCGACATTAAAGGGTGTTCACTATGAGGTTGCTATGTCATCCCCTACTCTGCTCAATCGCCTTACATTTCGGCAACTACAGGTCTTCCAGGCGGTGCACCGGCAACGCTCTTATTCTCGCGCAGCTGAGCAGCTGGGACTTACTCAGCCCGCGGTGAGCGCACAAATACGCCAGCTTGAGCTGGCTTTGGGTCAGCCACTCTTTAACTACGCGGGCAAAACGCTCCACACACTTCCCGCCGCCGACACGCTCGCCCATTCGACACGAGAAATTTTTGGTCAGCTTTCACGTCTGGAAATGAACCTATCGGACATTAATGGCAAAATAAGCGGCGAACTTAATATTGCGGCAGTATCCTCGGCTCAATATGTGGTGCCTTACTTACTCGCCCGGTTCCGTGCTCACTACCCAGAGGTGCACGTTCGCTTAAAGGTATGCAACCGCAGCCAAGCCCTAGAGCGGTTGACTGAGCAGCAGGACGACCTCGTTATTATGGCGATGGTGCCAGAGGATGATCGCTTAGTAGTGATGCCAATTCTTGATAATGAATTAATCGCGGTGGTTTGGCCGGAACACCCCCTGCTCTCTATGCCGGAGCCCTCTCTGGCAGACTTTGCACGCCACTACGTATTGATGCGCGAGCCAGGCTCTGGCGTGCGCAATGCCTTTGAACAAATGGCCGCCAATCAGCAGGTCGCCCTTCCACACTGTATTGAGCTGGGCACCAATGAAGCCATTAAAGGCGGAGTAATGGCCCACTTAGGCGTTGCCGTTCTCCCCCGCTTGGCGGTACAGCTTGAACTTGAGCAAGGGTTACTTTTTGAGCTTGGGCTTCCCGATTTTCCGATCCACCGATCCTGGTGCACGGTGTATGCGCGGGAACGTTTTCCCACACCGGTGGCAGAGCTTTTCTTAAGCTTTATCCGTGAGCACTTACCCGATTATCGCCGCCATTTTCAAGCGCCTTCAAGCCCGTTACCGAGCCACGGCGTCGCTTGCCTGCCAATGCTTGCGCCCTAGGGTCATGCGGTGTCCTGTTGACAGTGAAATATGTTACATTAGTAGCTATTAGCACGATGAAATATCGGATGCACTTCGTATTAATTAATCAGGTATCAATTGGCAGGTCTTGTAAGGGCTTAACGCCCACAAACGCACTCGGCCTACCGCACAAAAGAGAGGCTCTGTCCCTATGAGCAATACCCCTCCGCAACGCGTGTCTAGCGGTGAAAAATTCCGTAATGAACATGGCATGACGGTGATCAAGGATGGCATGAAGCAGCGCAAAGCGCAGGCAGAAGCCCCTTCTCTTGAACGCAAGCCTAAGTGGCTGCGCGCTCAGATCCCTGGAGGGGAGCGTTTTGAAGCGGTCAAAAAGAACGTTGCTACCCATCGACTAAGCACCGTTTGTGCTGAATCTCATTGCCCCAATATGGGCGAGTGCTGGAGCAACGGCACGGCGACCATCATGCTTATGGGTTCAGTATGCACTCGCGCTTGTCGATTCTGCGCGGTAGATACCGGCAATCCACAAGGCTGGCTTGATCACGAAGAACCTGAAAACACCGCGAAGTCAGTGGAGTTAATGGGCCTTCGTTACATCGTGCTCACCTCGGTAGACCGTGACGATCTCGACGATGGCGGTGCATCGCACTATGCCAACTGTATTAGTGCCATTAAAGCGCGCACGCCTGAAGTAGTCGTGGAAGCCTTAACGCCTGACTTCGATGGCGAGCTGAGTGCTATTGAGCGCGTTGTTGATTCTGGGTTACAAGTATTTGCCCAAAACGTTGAAACCGTTGAACGATTAACAGGCCGTGTACGTGATCGGCGAGCGGGTTATCGTAAAACGCTTGACGTGCTTGCCCATGCCAAGCGCTACCGTCCTGACATCATCACCAAAACCAGCTTAATGCTGGGATTGGGCGAAACTGACGAAGAGATTTTGCAGACTTTTGATGACCTGCGTGAAATCGGTGTCGATATCGTCACGCTTGGTCAATATTTGCGCCCAACCAAAAATCACTTGGCGGTAGAGCGCTGGGTAACGCCAGAAGAGTTTGACCGCTACCGCGTGATCGGTTTGGAGAAAGGCTTTATGGAAGTGCCTTCTGGCCCGCTGGTGCGTTCCAGCTATCGCGCTGATCGCGTGTTTGAAAAGAACAACCTGGGGCTCGCCTCACCCGCTGCAATTCCTGGTCAGGAACAAGAAGCGAACCCCAATATTATTCCAGCGTTAAACGTAGGATAAGCCTAACTTTACCGCTATATAGAGCTAGCTGAAAATAGGGAGCCACCGGCTCCCTTTTACAGCGGCGAGCTACCTACACTGACTAATTCACGATTTAGCCGTTTGGCTAGCGCTTTCGCCAACTGCTCCCCGACCTGATGATTGCTTGGTAGCGATGCAACGTCGGCCAACCTCACCATGGGCATGCCGGCATAGCCGCAGGGATTAATCCGTAAAAAAGGCGTTAGGTCACCATCGACGTTTAACGCTACGCCATGAAAGCTTGCCCCACGCCTAATTCGCAAGCCTAATGAAGCAATTTTAGCCTCACCAGCGTCGGTCACTACATACACACCGGGCGCATCAGGCCGTGCACGCGCGCTTACACCGTAACTGCTTAATACATCAATCACCGCATTCTCCAATGCAGTGACTAAATCACGTACGCCAATTTTTCCACGCCGCACATCCAGTAACGGATATAGCACCACCTGACCAGGCCCGTGATAGGTAACCTGCCCACCCCTATCTGTATGCACTACCGGAATATCCCCGGGTAGAAGTAAATGCTCCGGCTTGCCGGCCTGCCCTTGAGTAAATACAGGATCGTGCTCGACCAACCAGAACTGATCAAGGGTATTGGCATCGCGGGTATCAGTCAGCGAGCGCATGGCTTCCCAAACAGGAAGATAGGGTTGGCGCCCCAAGTGATGCAGCTTGATTGGCTCGGCGTCGCTCACGCTTACACCACCATATGCACACGACCGGTGGCTTTTAACGCCTCAAACAGCTCTTTAATGTGCTGCTCTCCAGTCGCTCTAATCACCACACGAACCGATTGGAAACGACCATTACGGCTATCAACTACCTGCATTGTCGTGGCGTCGAAATCAGGCGCATGGCGCACAATGACCTGACACACACAGGCAGGAAAGTCTTCGGCGGCATCGCCGACGACTTTTAACGAGTAATCACAGGGAAAAGTGATTTTAGGCGGCTCTTGAACCGCCGGTTGGCGCAAATCACGCAGTCCTTGTGGCGTACCTTTTTTCATAGCAACCCCATCATTGCAAAAAACAAAACCAACGGCTTAAACCTAATCAAACTTTAGTCGGTAAAGTTGCTGATTAGGCCACTAAAGAAGCGCTGCACCTGATCAAACAAACGCTTGAAGAGACCGCCCTCTTCAATGTTTTCCAAGGCCACCAAGCGACGCTCACCGACCACCTCGTCGCCCAGATGAACCTCAAGGGTGCCGACCTCATCACCAATAGCAATCGGGGCCTGAAGATCCGGGTTCAGATTAAGGCGCGCGCGCAGTTCTTCATTACGGTTACGCGGCAAGGTCATAAAGACCTCTTCATCGACTCCCACGCGTAATTCGTTAATATCGCCACCCCACACACGCGGCGTGGCCAAAACAGCACCACGCTCGTAAAGCTTCATGGTCTCGAAAAAGCGGAAACCATAGCTGAGTAGCTTTTGGGTTTCCTGAGCACGCGCCTCATCGGAGGTGGTCCCCATCACAACGGAAATCAAGCGCATATCGTCACGCTTAGCCGACGATACAAGGCAAAAACCAGCCTCTGTGGTCCAGCCGGTTTTTAGGCCGTCGACCGATGGGTCACGCCACAGCAAACGGTTGCGGTTGGGCTGGTCGATGCCGCCATAAGAGAAGGTACGCTGGGAGTAAATTTCATAATGTTCGGGATAATCATTAATAATGTGCTGCGATAAGCGTGCCATATCATGGGCAGTTGAATAGTGCTGCTCGCCCGGCAAGCCCGTGGCATTTTGGAAATTTGTATTATTCATGCCCAGCCGAGTGGCATGCTGATTCATTAGGTCCGCAAAGGGCGTTTCACCACCGGCTAAATGCTCGGCCATGGCGACACTGGCATCGTTGCCCGACACAATAATAATTCCATGAAGAAGGTCATCTACTGAAACTTGATCACCCACTTCGATAAACATTTTAGAGCCGCCGGTACGCCACGCGTTCTCACTAATATTAATCATGTCAGTCAGATTAATAGTGCCGCGATCAAGCTCTCGCTCAACCAAATAGGCTGTCATCAACTTGGTCAAACTGGCCGGCGGAAGGCGTTCATCCGAATTATGCTCCGCCAAAATGCGACCACTGTTGGCATCCATGAGTATCCACGAACTCGCCGCTAACTGAGGGGCCGCAGGAATAATGGTTTGCGGCTGCGGAATTACCGGTTGAGGAACTTGCTGTGCACTGGCAGACACAGCAACCGTCGCCATTGCAGCAAAAAGGCATAGGCGTGCAGAGCGGCCAATGGATGTAAACACGTTCATAACGTCAGTCTCACTTACTTGAAAGCTTACTTGTAAAGCTTTTTTTAAAAACAAGGCGGCGCGTAAAACGCGCCACAAGAAATAAATAGGGTGCTAATTATCGCACAACAAAGACCTGGGGGAACCCTGCTTGACGCAGCGTTTCACGTGCTTGAGTCTCCTGCCCCGGCCTAATGGGGCCTATCTGCACACGATAGACGTCGGCATCACTCATAATACGTACGTCATGGGGCTGTTCAACCTGCAGCCGCTGCTGCAACTGCTGTGCGCCTTCAGGGTTACCGAGAGCAGCAATTTGTAGGTAAACGGCGTCACCTGTCCCGCCTTGGTTTGGCGATGGCTGAGATATCGATGCTTGTGAGGGTGCAGCAGGCGCTGAAGCAGTAGGCACTGAAGAATTTGATACTGAAACATTAGACGCCGCTTGCCGGGCAACAGCCGATGGAGCGTTTGAAACAACTTGCCTCTCTGGAGCGCTTGCTTGTTGGGAAGAAGCACTCCCCCCTCGACCACGCTCGGCTAGCCACTGTTCAGGGTTGATTGCTTCAACTTTAACGGAGCCGGTGCCATTGTCGAGAAAACCCAATCGTGCCGCTGCCGCATACGAGAGATCTATTTCACGGTCACTATGAAACGGGCCGCGATCATTTACCCTGACAATCACCGATTGCCCGTTATCCAAGCTGGTTACCCGAGCAAACGTGGGTAAGGGCAACGAACGGTGAGCTGCCGACATTTTATACATATCGTAAATTTCGCCGTTTGAGGTCGCATAGCCGTGGAATTTTTCACCATACCAAGAGGCCGTACCGCGTTTTTCGTAGCCTGTGGCATCAGGCAGTACATGGTAGGTTTTTCCCCACACCTCATAGGTTGAGCGGTTGCCACCTCGGGAGGGCTGCTCAACGCGCGGCTCTGCATCGGGCACTTTGGTAACATCCGGCGGTTCAAGTGGGTAGGCATCTCCGCTCATGGCGTAACGACCGTCACTCGTAGCGGCCGACGAACTAGGGGCAGCTGCTTGATTGGCCGAGCTAGGCACATCAATACGCTGGGTATCATTGCTAGCACAACCACTGACCAGCGCCAGCAAGGCGATTACCCCGCCAGCACGCCTGGTTATCGTCAGTTTGCTATTCATGCCTCGTCCTCATGCAGCTTATCGTGCAATGTGGCGATCTCTTCCGCCAACTCGGCTACAGCCATGGCATACAGGTGACTATGGTTATAGCGAGTAATCACATAAAAATTATACTCGCCGAACCGATAGTGGGTCTCGCCATCAGCGAACTCAAGCGCCAACGGCGCGACTAACAATTCACTATCTAGAGAATCCTCAGGCATCAGTCCATGCGCGGCCAGTTGAGCGACACTCACTGCAGGAGGCGACGTTTGGTTAAACGAGAGTTCCTGTAATAGCTCGCTTGACAATTCGTCTGGCCCAGTGGCCTGGTGATAAATATCAGCCCCTGGTTTCCAGTTATGCTCGGCAAAGTAATTAGCGACACTACCAATCGCATCGACTGGGTTTTCCCACAAATCGCGGCGGCCATCATCATCAAAATCTACCGCATAGGCTTGGTAACTGGTGGGGATAAATTGCGGATAGCCCATAGCTCCTGCATAAGAGCCGCGCAGCCCAGTAGGGTCGACCTGCTGCTCGTACGCTATACGTAAAAACGCTGCCAGCTCACCGCGAAAAAAAGCGCCTCTCACCGGGTGATGAAACGCCAGTGTCGCCAGCGAATCCAATACACGGTGCTGGCCTTTATGACGACCGTAGTATGTTTCAACGCCAATAATAGCGGTAATTATTTCAGCAGGAACGCCATAGGTATTTTCGGCTCGCGCCAAGGCGTCAGCATGCTCATCAATAAATTCGACGCCCTCTTCGATGCGCTGCTGGGTCATAAAAATAGCGCGATACTCATGCCACTTTAAACGTCGCTCGGCGGCCCCTTCCATAGCGTCCAGTACACTTTGGGTATAATTAGCCTGTCCGAGCGCCTCTTCCAGCCACGCTTGAGGGACTCCTTGCTCAACTAGCTCTTCCATCAGCGCTTGGCTGTCAGCATTTTGCTGAGGTGCAAAGTGCTGTGGGGCAGCTTCACCCTGAGAAGGCTCATCAGCAATTGCGATGGGCGTTACCCAGCACATCATGGCTGCCAAAAAATAGCGGCTCGTCTTCCCTTGAACCTTGTTCATTAACTCTCCACTCCTGAGCTCTTTATCCCAGAACGATTAATTCCAGAACCATCTATTCCTGAGTTTTCCATTGCCGAGCAACACAGGCGTCTGAACTGTATGTTTGGGCTGGGCAACTTCGCTAGCGCGATAGCAGCCGCCGATGAGCATGTATGGACATGAGAATACCGAAACCCGCCAACAAGGTCACGCTTGAGGTGCCGCCAAAGCTAACCAGCGGTAGCGGCACACCAACGACAGGCAGAATGCCACTCACCATGCCCATATTGACAAATACATAGATAAAAAAGGTGAGGATGATACTGCCTGCGACTAAGCGGCCAAAGGTATCCTGGGCAGCGCTTGCCATCCATACACCACGGCTCACGATTAATAGATACAGGCACAACAGCACCAGCATACCCACTAAACCAAACTCTTCGCCTAAAACGGCAATAATGAAATCCGTATGCCGCTCTGGCAAAAACTCTAACTGGGACTGGGTTCCCTGCAGCCACCCTTTGCCCCACAACCCACCGCTACCTATGGCGGTGGTTGACTGAATGATATTCCAGCCAGAGCCCAGCGGGTCGCTTTCAGGGTTCAAAAAAGTTAACACGCGCTGACGCTGGTAGTTATGCATATTCATCCATAACACCGGCACCCCGGCGGCCCCCAATGCCGCGATAAATCCGATCAACCGCCACGACAAACCTGCTAGCAGAACCACGATAAGAGCAGCACTGGCTACCAGCAACGAGGTTCCCAAGTCAGGCTGAATAGCCGTCAGCACGACGGGCACGCCGATGATAACGCCACACACTAGTATATCGCGCAGACGCGGCGGCAATTCACAGCGATTAAGATAGGCCGCCACCATTAACGGGGCTGCCAGTTTCATCATTTCCGAGGGTTGAAAGCGTATGACGCCAGGAATGACTAACCAGCGCTTAGCGCCCATCCCCACATCACCCACTACATCAACAGCAACCAGCATGGCAACCCCGACCCCATAGGCTAGCGGCGCGAAGCGCAAAAAAGTAGAAGGTGAAAACTGGGCAATGATCACCATCACCACCAGGGCGATGCAAAACCGTATGCTCTGAGCAATCACGGCATCAATGGATTGCCCAGAAGCGCTATAAAGAACGATTAAACCACTGCCCATCAATACCAGTAGCAAACCAAGCAGCCAGGGGTCTAGATGGATTCGCTCCCAAATACTTTTACGCCGGGCGATGCCGCTTTCGGGCGGGCGAACTGGGTAACCACGCATAGAACGCGCTAGATAATGCCAAGGCATGGGTTAGTTCCCCTCCACATTGGCGTTATCTTCTTCTAACACTTCGCGTACTTCTTCTACGTCCGGCGCTTCATCCTCAAGTAACCAGGCATCCGTCATAGCACGCGCCAAATGAGCCGCGTGTGTACTGCCGCCGCCTGCGTTTTCAACAATAACGGATACCGCAATCTGAGGGTCTTCCAGCGGTGCAAAGGCCATAAACAGCGCGTGGTCACGGAGCCGCTCCGCTAACTCATCAGCGTTATAGCGTTGGTCCTGGCCCAGCGAAAACACCTGTGCAGTGCCTGACTTACCGCCCATGCGATACTCAAGGCCCACGCCAGTTCGACGCGCTGTCCCTTCGGTGCCACTAATCACCTTCTCCATACCGCTGAATACCCGATTCCACCAGTTGTCATTAGCTAACTGAATGTCATCCAAGGTGTCGGGCAGGTCACGGGGGACAGGGGTATCGCCAATCTGACGCGCCAAGCGCGGCTTCACCCAGTGGCCGCGATTGGCCAGCGTTGCAGTGGCGCTGGCTAGCTGCAAAGGCGTCACCTGCCAGTAGCCTTGCCCAATCCCCACGGACAGGGTCTCACCGGGATACCAGGGCTGGTTAAAGCGTCCTCGTTTCCAATCACGCGAGGGCATCAAAGCGCTGCTTTCTCCTTGCACGTCATGGGCGACACGCTGACCAAAGCCAAAATTACTCATCTGCTCATGGAGATTATCGATACCTAAATCATGTGCCAAGGTGTAGTAGTAAGTGTTATTAGAAACGGCTAGGGAACGCTCCATATCGACACGACCATGCCCCCAGCGCAACCAGTTGCGGTAACGACGGGAGTCGTTAGGTAACTGATAATAACCGGGATCATTAATCGTGCTATCAGGGGTAATGACACCTTCCACCAACCCGGCCAGCGCTAGAAAAGGTTTAATGGTAGAGCCAGGAGGATAATGACCACGGATAGCGCGGTTAAAAAGCGGTAAATCGAGATCTTCCTGCAAACCACGATAAGAAGCCACATCAATGCCGGTGACGAACTGATTACTGTCAAAACCCGGTGTTGAGACCATCGCAAGAATCTCACCTGTGCCTGGCACGATAGCCACGATAGAACCGCGACGACCATCTAACAATTCATAAGCCAGCATCTGGAGGGACTTATCCAGCGTCAATGTTAAATTCTTCCCAGGCACCGGGTCAGTGCGCCCTAGCTCTCGTAGCACTCTTCCGCGGGCGTTCGTTTCCACTTTGCGTAAACCCGCCTCACCATGCAGCTCTTCTTCGTAAAAACGCTCAATACCGGTTTTACCAATAAAGTGAGTACCCGCGTAACGACCTGCATCCAGCGTTTCCATCTCTTCAGCATTAATACGGCCAACGTAACCTAGCGCATGGGCCATTATTTCGGCATCAGGATAAAACCGCAGCGGCTGTGCCTCTATCTCCACCCCTGGCAATCGGTGGCGGTTAACTGCCAAACGGGCAATTTGGTCTTCGCTTAGATCACTGGTAAGCAGCGCTGGCTGGAAAGGTCGTTGACGCTGGCGTGAGCGCACGTTAAACGCTTCAATCTCTTCTTCAGGAAGCTCAAGAAGCTCTACTAGCAGCGCCAGCGTTTCATCCAGATTATCAACACGCTCGCGAACAAGGGTCAGGTTATAGGTTGGACGGTTTTCAGCTAACAGTACGCCATTACGATCGTAGATTAACCCCCGGTTAGGCGGCAGCGGTTCGACGCGAACCCGGTTATTTTCAGAGCGCGTGCTATACATGTCGTGCTGGACGATCTGCAAATAAATTAGCCGCCCCGTTAACAAGCTGGCCAGGGTCAACACCACCAACACGGCGAGCAGCGCTCTAACACGAAAAATACGCAGTTCTTGCTCGGAGTTTTTTAGCGTGTTGGGGCGCTTGAGCATGGCAACGAAGACTCTCAAATCAAACAAAGGGCGCAACAGGACACAAACAGTAAGGGCTTACCATTCAGCCGTTAACGGTGATAAGGGTGACCCACTAATAGTGTCCAGGCACGGTAGAGCTGCTCGGCCAGCATAATTCGTACCAGTGGATGTGGTAGCGTCAGTGGTGAGATTGACCAGGTTTTGTCGGCTGCGGCTGAGAGCGAAGGCTCAAGCCCGTCTGGACCACCTACAAGCAGAGCAATATCCCGCCCGGCCATGCGCCAAGCGTCAGCTTCTTGCGCCAGCTGCTCGGTGGTCCATGGTTTACCTTTCACTTCCAGTGCTACCACGTATTCGTCGCCACGCAACTTATCGCGAATACGCTGCGCCTCCTGGGCGCGCGCTTTCGCGATATCTGCATTTTTGCCACGCTGGCCGAGGGTGATTTCTTCAATCTCGAGATTGAAATCTCTCGGAAGCCGCTTACGGTAGGTCTCCACGCCCTCTTCTACCCACCCAGGCATTTTGCTTCCCACCGCTAACAGCCGGATTTTCATGACATGCCGGCTCGCTCTTGAAAGCGCTCAAGCGACTCACCAATCGCGCCCGAGTCCGTCGGCAGATCGGCCCATAGCCGCTCCAAATCATAGAGCGTGCGCGCCTCAGGCATCATGACGTGAACCACAATGTCACCGAGGTCGACCAGCACCCAGTCGGCGTTATCACCACCTTCTACGCCCAAAGGGCCAAGCCCTGCTGCCTTGGCTTTTTCCACTACGTTTTGCGCCAGAGCAGCGACATGACGGGTCGACGTACCACTGGCAATCAACATGAGGTCGGTGACCTCGGTTAATTTAGCAACATCTAACTGCGTAATGTCGCGTGCTTTCAGTTCTTCTAGCGCGTCAACCGCTAGATTTTTCAATGTATCGATGTGCATGACTCCTAAAGACAACCTCATGGGGTAATCGGTCAATAAAGCCGGCCATTGTAACGGCTTATTTGACGACTGCCAGCGCTATTCACACTGCTGGTAAAGTCCGTAGCGCGCAATAGCCTGTTCAACGGAGGGCGGCACCAAATAGCGCACGCTTTTACCCGCTTCCAGCCGCTTTCGAATATAGGTCGCTGAAATGGCCATTAAGGATGGCAATTCAAGCGACAAAAAGCCCCCACATGACCGCTGCATTAATTCCTCTACGCTATCGACTACCCGATGCTCTACCAGTTCCATTAATGGCGCTGGCAATGGATCGCCATAGCCTGGGCGAGCAATAACCACCAAATGGGCAAACTCAAATATGCGCGCCGGTTGATGCCATTGTGTAAGCCGCAAAAAAGCATCGAAACCAATCGCCATGACCAAGCGCGCATGCTCACCATACTCCGCACGAAGCTCGGCAAGCGTATCGGTGCTGTAGGAGGGGCCGTCACGCATCAGCTCACGATCATCAGCCAACAAGCCAGGCGTGTCACCGATACCCGCCTTTAAGAGCGCCAACCGTTGCCGCGCTGACACCTGCGGCTGATCCCGCAAGGGGGGCTGCTGAGCAGGTATCATATGTAGCTGATCAAGCGACAGCGACTCATGCAACTCCACAGCACTGCGTAAATGCCCCAAGTGAATGGGGTCAAAAGTGCCGCCCAACATTCCAATACGCTGAAATTTTAGACTCACACCACCCCCTTATTCACGCACTTGACCATCACCGAATACGACGTACTTCTGGGTGGTTAAGCCCTCTAACCCTACCGGCCCGCGGGCATGCAACTTGTCGGTTGAAATCCCAATCTCAGCGCCCAAGCCATACTCAAAACCGTCGGCAAAGCGAGTCGAGGCATTAACGATGACCGAGCTCGAATCCACTTCCGCCATAAAGCGTCGCGCCAGTGAATAATCTTGGGTCACAATCGCATCGGTGTGGTGTGAGCCATACTGCTCAATATGGGCGATCGCCTCATCAACACCATCGACCACTTTAATCGCCAGCACCGGGGCTAAGTACTCGGCGTGCCAGTCCGCCTCATCGGCTGCGATAGCCTGAGGTAACAGTGCCTGAGTACGCTCACAACCACGCAGCTCCACCTCATGTTCAGCATAGGCACGTGCCAGCTCGGGTAACAGTAAGTCAGCAATCGGCGCATCGACCAGCAGTGTCTCCATGGTGTTACAAGTGCCGTAGCGATGGGTTTTCGCATTGACGGCGATGGCTAAGGCCTTGGCAGGGTCAGCGGTGGTATCGATGTAGACATGACAAACCCCGTCCAGGTGTTTGATGACCGGCACGCGCGACTCACGAGTAATACGCTCAATTAGCGATTTCCCACCACGGGGAATAATGACATCGACATATTCCGGCATGCTAATCATGGCGCCTACTGCCGCCCGGTCGGTGGTTGCTACCACCTGAACACTACCTGCTGGCAGACCTACATCCGCAAGCCCTGCTTGAATACAGGCACTAATCGCAGCATTTGAGGCGCTGGCTTCTGAACCGCCACGCAAAATACAGGCATTACCCGATTTTAGACACAGGCTAGCGGCTTCCAGCGTCACGTTAGGGCGCGACTCATAAATAATGCCAATAACGCCTAGTGGCACGCGCATTTTGCCAACCTGAATCCCGCTGGGCCGGTAACGCATATCACTAATCTCGCCCACTGGGTCTGGCAAGCTCGCTACTTGCTGAAGCCCTTCAATCATGGCGTCGATTCGAGCATCGTTTAGCGCTAAACGGTCTAACAGCGCGCTCTCTAAGCCGTTCTGGCGGCCACGCTGCAAATCCTCAGCATTGGCGTCTAGAATGCGCCCACGCGCTTCTGCCAAACGCTGCGCCATTGCCATCAGGGCACTGTTTTTCAATCCCGTATCCGCCCGGCGTAGCTCACTGGCTGCGCGGCGTGCCGCCTGACCCAACGCCTGCATATAGGCGGGCACGTCTCCAGACGCTAGGTGCTGATGGGCCTCTTCTTGGAACGATGTTGAAACGCTCATAGTGTCTCCATGCGGCATCGTGCGTGCTAAGTTCAAATATGAAATTCCAGTACTCAAGCCATGTATTCAAGCCGAGTGTTCAGAATAACTACCAAGATTAAAATCTAAAGTGAATAATGCCCTAAGCAGGGTCGAGGTACGCTGTTCAGTGGTTATGAAATGATAAACCCAATAGCTTTGAATGGCATGATTGTGCAGCCGTTTTTACGTTTGTGCTTATGTTACGCCATTTCGACGTTATACTGAGGATGATTAAGGCGCTAATATGTGTCGCGTACGTTGTTCATAATACGCTCACCCACTTGCTCAGATATTTCTGGTTATTCAGGACGAATAGTAAGTCACCATGCAAAGCAAGTACAAAATACGCTTACTACGTGCCAACCTTTTAGCGGCTGCCGTTGCTTTGGCGCTTTGGACGCCCTCTACGCCGCCCGCTGCAGCACTCGTGCTGTGGCTTTCAGTCGGCTGGCTATTTATTACCGCTCTAATGCTCGACTTCAGTCACCGACGCTCGCGAGGGTTGCCATGGCAGCTTGTGCCGGGCGTGCTGCTGGTCGCGTTAATTGCGGCTGCTCCTGAACGGCACAGCATTTTGATTTGGGCCTGGGCCGCCATGCTGATGCTGCCACAAAATAATTGGGTGGCGGCGTTTCACCTCAGCGCCGCATTGGTTAGCTCTGTTCTGGTGGCGCCCCAACTGGAAAAGTCTGAATTTATTCTGCTGCTCTGCTGCCTGTTCGTGCTTGGCTTGCTGGCCCTCTCCAGAGCACAGCAGCTTATTGATATGAACGGCTCTATTCGCCAACGCTTACGCTTGATTCCAGGGCTCAATTTATGGGCCGGTGAACAATTACTGCGCGACATTGCCCGCGAACAAACGCGCTGTGAGCGTGAAGGCATTCATGCAGAAGTATTTATACTGCACGTCAAACGTCATCAACTTTGGCCAACCGCACAAAAACTGTGTGAATTAACGCATGATTTTGAAAACGTGTACCGTTTAAGCAGTACGACGCTGGTCACCCTGCTTCTCGCACGTTCACCGAAAGAAGCCACTCAACGACGCAGCTTGCTGCTCGCCGATTTACCCGACAATATCACGAGTGAATACCTTGAATTGATCGATATCGAACCGGCAACCCTATCGGTATGTGAGATGAGTAAGTTACCGGCTGAGCGAGCACGAGAGACGATATGACCGAGCACCATATTCCCAAGCGGTTGATGACGCTCGCCTACGCCGCCAGCATTGCGCTAATGGCGGGTTATGCGCTTTGGCTATATGCCATGGGTGACTACCGCGACCTGCTGATCCCTACGTTCATGACCCTGCTGCTCATGTCAGCGTTACTCATGCATATCGGGCAAGGGCTGAAAAGTTATCTGCCGCGCATCATATTGCTTTGCAGTACTTACTCGGTGGTACTTAGTGCTTTTTACTACCACCCTGGGGCATCGCCCATTTGGCTTGGCCTGCCCGTTACCGCCACTTTTTTATTGTTACCGTTGTGGGCTGCGTTACTGATCAATGTTGCTATTGGCCCCTTATGGTGGCTGCTTCCCTCCGTCGCCGCTGCGCCACCCGCGATTATTGTCGGCTATGCCGCCTTAACGCTGCTCCTTGCGCTACCTCGCTGGGAACACGCCCGTCGCCGTGCTTTACTTCGGGCGACTGACCCAAACGATAGCGACTGCAACGCCTATCACATTGATACGCTGAAAGAACGCTTAAATAGCGAATTCCAGCGTGCGGCCATGCTCAATCAACAGCTAGCGGTGCTAGTAGTGCACTTGCCGCAGCTGGATATGGCCGCAGAGCAATTTGGCCATCGCGCCCAGACGGCTCTATTAGGCGCACTATGTAGCGAAGTGAATAGCCGCTGCCGTGACCATGATGTCCTGGGCCGCGCCGATAACGCTACGTTTTGGCTGGTTCTGCCAGACACCAGTGAAAGCGGGGCACTATTGGTTCGCGAGCGCTTACAGCGAGCTCTTTCTGAGCGCGTGCTGGTGGAAACTGGCCAGCTTGAAGCACGTATTGCGGCCTGCTTACCCAGTCGAGCAGAAAGCTTTGAGCGCTATTTAAAGCGCCTGGAAGCACGCGGCGCGTCACTCTCCAACGTTTAATTTATTGTTAGCCCCCCTCATTTGTCGCCGGAGAAGTATGTGCCGCTAGCCGATATGCTCCTCTCATTAACGCCATCGCCCCTACTACTACTTTGCTTGGTGCTGGTCATTGCATTAGTGGAATCGCTTGCACTAGTGGGCTTGCTAGTACCTGGCGTGGTGTTAATCACCTCAACGGCCTCTATGGCAGGACATCAGGATATTACCTTGGCATGGCTGATTGGTGCGGCCTTTATAGGGGCTGTTATAGGTGACGGCATCAGCTTTTTGCTCGGCTATAGACATCGCGATCAAGTTACCCAGCGTTGGCCACTGTCTCAGCATCCCGAGTGGCTGGGAAGAGGGTCACGCTTCTTTGAGCGCTACGGTATATGGTCGGTTTTTATCGGCCGCTTTGTAGGCCCTGTAAGACCTATTATCCCTTTGGTGGCAGGCATGATGCGCATGCCGCCACGCACTTTTATTTGGGCCAACCTAACCTCGGCAGCCCTGTGGGCACCTGCTTATATTCTACCCGGCTACCTACTTGGCCGCACTTGGCAGCACCATTTGAATCTACCACCAGGCCTTGAAGCCGCCTTACTGATACTGGCCGTTATTGTTGTCGCTCTCGCGGTTATTTTTTCATGGGGCCGCCATCAAGCCACACGGCATGGGCGACTTTACCGGATGATCGCCGGTACTGCTCGTCGGCTGCCACTGCTACGGCGCCCCTGGCTTGCAATGAGCCAATCAGGAGATGTCCCATTAGCCTCCCTGCTACTGCTGGTCATAGCACTTGGTAGCCTCTCGGGCTGGACGCTAATGGTTATCGGCGAAAACGGCCCACTGGATATGGATATTTTTATTCATCGACTGTTTACAGGGCTGCACGGTGATATTGCTTACAGCGCAGGGAATATTTTTGCAAAAATTGGCGACACCTTTGGCATTATCGCGTTCGCACTGCCGTGGGCGGTATGGTTACTGTTAGGCAAACGCTGGGATGCCCTACGGCACTGGGGCGGCGCCTTTGCAGGGGTCGCACTGCTTAACATTATTGGTAAAGGGTTGTTTGGACGTGCCCGCCCTGACACACCGGACTACCTGATGGGCTCTTTTTCCTACCCAAGCGCGCATACATCCACCGCTGTGGTGCTATTTGGTCTGACAGCAGCGTTTATTGCAGCCGAAATGCCTCGCCATAAGCGCTTTTTGGCCTATTGGTGTGCGCTTGCGCTTGCACTGCCTATGGCGTTATCAAGACTGGTGGTGGGGGTGCACTGGTTTAGCGACCTAGTGGGAGGCGCGCTGTTAGGCTTAGTTGTCTGCGCACTAACCCTGCTGCATTGGCAGCAGCAGCCCCGGCCAAGCCTACGGCCATGCCCCTGGCCTCTACTCAGCGTGGCATCATTGGTACTTCTCAGCGCCCGCGTCGGGTTTTTGCCGCCGGTTTAAAGCACTAACACCGTTTTGATCAACCAAGGGCAAGCCAGAGCCCAACCCCTATCATCAACGTGCCAGCGATTCGGTTAAGTAAGCGCACATTGCCGCTCTTGCCGAGCACATTACGTAGCGTTTTACCCCCAGTGGCATAGACCAGCATGCTAGCGAGCTCGATGGTTAAAATGACCGCAATCAGCAGGCTGAGCTGGCCTGGCAATGGGCGATTACTGTCTAAAAAAGGTGGCAGTAGTACCATAAAAAACGCCCACCCCTTGGGGTTTGCTACCGCAGTGACAAAGCCTTGCGTCGCTAGCTGTAGCCGACTGGCTGGTGGGCCAGCATCCAACTCGCTAGGTATTGCCATTCGTCCGCGGGAACGCCACATCATAATGCCCAAATAGCCTAAATAGGCGCCGCCCACCCATTTGAACAGCACAAACAGTTCTGGCTGACGCAGCATTAGCGCCGCCACCCCGGCACCCGCCGCTGCCGCGACCAAACCGACGCCGAGCAGCTCGCCAATCATCATCCACAGCGTACGTTTAACGCCTTGGGTCATACCCAGCACCATAGCAAGTGTCATGCACATGCCTGGGGTAAGCGAGACAAACAAAAACGTTGGTACAAAAACCGAGAGCGTCGCCCACGACATCATAGACTAGTTATCCTTAGTTGATGAGGAGTTAGCAGTGCTTTCGACCTCACCCCAGCGAGGCACCAGAGAATGCTCGATTCCCAACTGGTTTAGGATACGCGCCACAATAAAATCGATTAGATCCTCAATACTTTGTGGGCGATGATAAAACCCCGGCGCCGCTGGTAAAATGACCACGCCCAGGCGGCTTAACGCCAGCATGTGCTCAAGATGAATGGGGGAAAACGGACTTTCACGAGGCACTAACACCAGCGTACGACGCTCCTTAATCGCAACATCGGCCGCCCGCTCAATCAGATTATTGCTTGCTCCGGTGGCTACCGCCGACAGTGTTCCCGTTGAGCACGGGCACACCACCATTGCCGATGGCGCACCGGAGCCTGAAGCCACTGGCGCCATCCAATCTTCGCGCCCAAAGCAGCGAATCTGCCCAGGCTGGGCACCGCTACGTTCACTTAACGCCTGAGCTAACCGCTGAGGCTGCGCTGGCAGTTCGATATCCGTTTCGGTGGCAATCACCATGTGTGCAGCTTTGGAAATCATCACCCACACTTCATGCCCCGCTGCGACCAGCACATCAATCAGACGTAGGCCGTACTGCGCCCCAGAGGCACCGGTAAGTGCGACGGTAACTGGCTTTTTGAATGGCGGTTCAGTTTGATTGGTCACACATGCCCCTCGTTGGCGGCGGCTTTTTGGGCAGTCGTCAAAGCGGCCAGCAAGCGCTCATGCACGCCCTCAAAACCACCATTAGACATCACTACAATACGGTCCAATGGTGACGCTTGCATGACCACAGCCGCCACCAATTTATCGATGTCGTTATGCAGCTGCGCACGCGCCCCCTGAGTGGCTACCAGCTCCTCCATTGACCAATCCAGCCCAGTGGGCTGAAACCAAAACACACTATCAGCATCAGCCACGCTCTCAACCAAACGTTCGCGCAGCGCGCCCAAGCGCATCGTGTTGGAGCGCGGCTCAATCACTGCCAGCAGCCGCCCCTTGGTGGTCGCCGCGCGTAACCCTTTGAGCGTGGCGGCAATCGCCGTGGGGTGATGGGCAAAATCATCAATGACCTGAATACCATTGATTTCACCGCGCACTTCCTGCCGCCTTCTGGGGGTTTCAAAACGCGCCAGCGCCGCACAACCACGGACTAAATCAATCCCACACAAGCTGGCTGCCGCTAATGCTGCCAATGCATTGCGGGCGTTATGCTCACCGGTAAGCGCCCATTCAACGACACCATCTTCGTCTTGGCCCTTGTTATTTTGAGAATGGCTATCCTGGCTGGGCTCGCCACCACAATGAAGCACCTGGAAACGGCTGGCATCGTCACGCTCAAGGGTAAGCTGCCATTCACTCGTGGCTTGGTCACCAAAATGAGCGACCGGAGTCCAAGCGCCCTGGGCAAGCACACGCTCAAGAGCGGGCTGCTCATCAGCCACTAAAAGTTGGCCTTGGCTGGGCACGGTACGCACTAAATGATGGAACTGGCGCTCAATCGCGGCCAGATCAGGGAATATATCCGCGTGATCAAACTCAAGGTTATTGAGTATCGCAATATGCGGGCGGTAATGAACGAACTTGGAACGCTTATCGAAGAACGCCGTATCGTACTCGTCAGCTTCCACTACAAACGGTGCTCGCGAATCGCCTAAACGCGCCGATACACCAAAATTACGCGGTACGCCGCCGATCAAAAACCCTGGCGTTAAACCGCCGCTTTCCAATAACCATGCCAATATACTCGCAGTGGTCGTCTTTCCATGGGTACCTGCTACCGCAATCACTTGTCGCCCAGGCAACACGTGCTCTGCCAACCACTGCGCGCCGGAAGTGTATGGCAGGCCACTATTAAGTAGTGCCTCCACCTCTTCATTACCGCGCGAGAGCGCGTTACCGACTATCACAAGGTCGGGCACAATACCCGGCGCTAGCGAGAGGTGGTCCGCGTGATACCCCTCTTTCAAGATAATGCCCGCTTCAGCCAGTTGGGTACTCATAGGCGGGTATACATGCTGGTCAGAGCCACTTACCTGATGACCCAACTCACGGGCCAGCAGCGCCAGGCTTCCCATAAAGGTGCCGCAGATACCAATAATATGCAGATGCATGGCATTCGCCCCGTTATTCGCCAATAAACTATTCGCAAAGACGTTTAATAAAAAAGCCAAAATATGGCGTAAAAATAGTCAAATAGCCTAGCATGCTGACTCAACTTGCTCATCTACTCATCGCTATAAACTGCGATTAACGGGGTCAAAACACCCTTCAAGTGACAAATCCTTTCAGTTGTTGCAGGATGCGGCCACTGTTTATCAATGTTAACTATCACTCTCTTTCCACTCGGCACGCTGATATAAGCCTAACCATCAGCGAAAGGAGCCTTTAGATGCGCATTTTAATCCGCTATTTCTTTCGTGGCGTTCGCTTAGTGCTTGCCCCGTTTATGCTGATTTCTGAAAAGCTCTCTACGCCTAAGTCAGTTGAACGCTCGCCTGAAGAGCAAGCCACTATTGATCAGACATGCCAGCGGCTGGCCATGTATCAATTTCGCACCTGCCCGTTTTGCATCAAGGTACGCAAAGAGATAGCGCGGTTGGGATTGAACATTGAACTGCGCGATGTCCAGCTTGACCCTGACCATAAGCAAGCGCTCTTGGAAGGCGGGGGAAAAGTTAAAGTGCCCTGCCTCAAAATTATCCATGATGATGGCCGGGAAGAGTGGATGTACGAATCTGACACAATCAATGCCTGGTTACATAAGCAGTTTGACTAACTAACTGCGTTACACCGTCATGTATTACCCGAAACGGGCAGATGTCGGTTTCGGGTATCAAAACTCGATTTTTTGCGCCTTCACATCAAACGCCACATCAATCTCAATGGTTTCTTCCTGACTCGGAGGCTCATCAAGCTGTATTTGTAGCGCCAGCACGCCCTGTATCGTGCCAGCCACGTGAACTCGTTGATTGGCCCGCCCATAGTGCGTCAGCGTTACCTCTACATCGCCCCCTTCAGAGGTGTAGAGCGGCGGTGAGGTCGAGTCTCCCAGCGGGTGTAACACCACGGCGCTGATCAGCTCCCCTTCGCTTATCGCCAGGCTAATAGACAGCGCTTCTTGAGTCTCCCAGGCCTCATCATCAACAAACCCCGTGATATCGATAGTGATATGGTCACCTGACTCAATAAATGATGCGTTTGAATCATTGCCATGACTCAAAATAAACCATTCGCGTAACTCACCATCTAACGAGCCTTTGATCTGAGCCGCTATTTCCGAGCTGGCTGGCAAATCATGCTCTGAGCCCTGCTCTGCATTGGATCCAGGCGTTGGTTCAACGGCGGCAGCTAAGGTGGGAAGGTACCAAGCCATAGCTGCCACGACGATTTTTTTCCACATACGGCTTCTCCGCCTATTCGGACTTATCTTTTTTCTTACTACTTTCGTCTAATTATAAGCACGCAATGTGCCGCTACTAGCCACGTCATGTAGCAGATGAATGATGCCTGTCATTATTTCGATTGTATGACGCAACAGGCAGTCTCTATGTTGTTAGCCTATGTTATTAAGATAGCTTTAAAGCTGACCGTGTCTGTTTTACGGGTATTTCCGTTCTTTAGCGAGGGAAAGCATCTGTAAAACGAACAATAAACAATGACCCAAGGGAACAATTATGACGTTCAAGAAAACCCTACTGGCTTCTGTTATTGGTGCAGTGGTTGCAGGTACGACATTGCTGCCAATGACGGCAAGTGCTGAAACCCTTCGTATTGGTTACTCTGCCGACCCAGAAACGCTCGATTTACACGAACAACTCTCTGGCGGCGTGCTGCGTTTCTCTCACCTCGCGTTCGATCCGCTCGTACGCTGGACCAAAGATTTCCAGTTTGAGCCGCGCTTAGCCACCGAGTGGGAGCAAGTAGACGAAACCACTATGCGCATGACGCTGCGCGAAGGCGTTACCTTCCACTCTGGTAACGAATTCACCGCTAAAGATGTGGTATGGACTATTGAACGTCTGAAAGAAAGCCCTGACTACCGCGCTATTTTTGAACCCGTTGCCAGTGCCGAAGCGGTTGACGACTACACCGTTGAGATCGTTACCACGGAACCTTACCCGCTGTTGCTCAACCTTGCTACGTACATCTTCCCGATGGATAGCGAGTTCTATACGGGTGAAACCGACGACGGTAGCGACAAAGCTGAAATCGTCAAAGCGGGTAACTCCTTCGCTTCACGCAACGTTTCAGGCACCGGCCCGTTCATCGTGACCGACCGTCGCCAAGGCGTTCGGGTTGATTTCGAACGTTTCGAAGATTACTGGGACACTGAAAGCGAAGGCAACGTATCCAACATCGTCATGACGCCTATCGCTGAAAACGCCTCTCGCGTTGCGGCACTGCTTTCTGGCGGCGTTGACTTTATTGATGCCGTTCCGCCCAACGATTTAGACCGTGTCCGTGAAGCAGATGGCGTCAATCTGATTGAGATCGACGGTACCCGCATCATTGGCTTCCAAATGAACGAAGAGCGCGTAGAAGCCTTCCAAGACGCCCGCGTTCGCCAAGCGGTTGATCTGGCTATTAATCAAGAAGGCATTGCTGACCGTTTAATGCGTGGCTTTGCTAACCCGGCTGGGCAGTTCTCGCCAGAGGGTTACTCAGGCCACAACCCTGATTTAACGCCACGCTACGATATCGAACGTGCCAAAGAGCTAATGGCGGAAGCGGGGTATGAAGAGGGCTTCAGCGTTGAAATGATCGCCCCCAACAACCGCTACGTGAACGATGCCCAGATCGCCCAAGCAGTGGCCAACATGCTGGCGCAAATCAACATTAAAGTTGATCTACGCACCATGCCGCTCGCCCAGTACTGGCCTGAATACGATACCCGTGAATCCGATATGGCAATGATCGGCTGGCACGCCGATACGGAAGACAGCGCCAACTTCTTCCAGTACCTCTCTTTCTGTATCGATGAAGAAACCGGCGCGGGTCAGTACAACTACGGCAGCTACTGCAACGAAGAGATTGATGCACTGGTCACCGAAGCGGATAGCGAAACGGATCTGGAAAAACGCAACGAAATGCTGCGTGAAGCCGAAGCCATGCTTTACGAAGACGTTGGCTTCATCATGCTGCACTGGCAGAACCTTGCCTATGCCGCGGCGGATGGTGTTGAGGTTGAGCCGGTGGTGAACGCTATCGACTTCCCTTACCTAGGTGACTTGGTCGTTAAAAACAGCGACGACTAATCATTTCCATCGCTCATTAGTTGCATAGCGCTAAAAGAGTCACTGCACTATTAACTGTCAGTATGCTTCGCTCCCTAAACATTTAGGGAGCGAAGCCTTTTGTTTGGCAGTTCGAACCTGCAAGCACTTTGAATAACCATGCCCCTACTCTCTTTGATGAACCCTTCACATAGGTGGCGTACGCCATGATTGCCTTTTTAATCAAGCGGCTGATGCACGCGATTTTGGTGATGTTTGTCATCAGCGTGCTGGCCTTCGCCATTCAGGACAACCTGGGTGACCCCGTACAGCAGATGGTCGGCCAGTCAGTGCCGGAAAGCGAACGCGAAGAAATTCGTGAGCGCTTAGGCCTGAATGATCCTTTCCTGGTGCAATACGCGCGCTTCGCTAAAAATGCCGTTCAAGGTGATTTTGGCTACTCCTACTTTTACCGCGAACCAGCGTTAGAAGTTATCGCCCGTCACTTACCCGCCACCTTGGAGCTGGTATTTGCGTCGACGCTGATAATTGTGCTGTTTTCAGTCCCTATCGGGGTATATAGCGCTATTAAGCCGCGATCACCGATATCGCGCTTATTTATGGGCGTATCGATCATCGGTATTTCAATCCCCGTGTTTCTTACCGCGATCGTGCTTATTCAAATTTTCGCGATTGGCGTTACCGTAACGCTATTCCCAGAAAGTACCGGCTGGGGCGCCTGGCTGAATGACTTCTTCTCTACCGAAGGCAATATGCCCTCCTTTGGCCGAGGCTATGATCTGGTGAATGTGGTGGGTGACTGGGACACCAATTTAGCCACCTGGAACGGCTTACAGCATCTAGTATTACCGGCTGTCTCCTTGGCCTCTATCATGCTGCCGCTGTTTATTCGCCTTATCCGTGCCGAGATGATGGAAGTCCTACAGTCTGAGTACGTGAAGTACGCCCGCGCCAAGGGTATCTCTATGCGTCGCGTGTATTTCGTTCATGCACTCAAGAACACCATGCTACCGGTGATTACCGTGGGCGGTGTACAGATCGGCACCATGGTGGCCTATACCATCCTGACCGAGACCGTTTTCCAATGGCCGGGCATGGGCCTGATGTTTTTGGATGCGATCAACCGCGCTGATATTCCGCTAATTGTGACCTACCTGATGATTGTCGGCGTTATTTTTGTGGTCACCAATACGATTGTGGATCTGATCTACGGTCTAGTGAACCCCACCGTTAAACTGACTGGGAAGCCCGCATGAGCAACACACGTAATTCTTCACAAGCGAGCGCTTCACCCGGCCGCTGGGAGCGCCTCCGCGACTCCTATATGTGGTACAGCTTCAAGCGTGACCGCACCGCCCAGCTCTGCCTGGCCGTGTTTATTTGTATGGTTATCGCCGCTTTTGCCTCACCGCTGTTGGCGCCGACGGATCCTTACGACCTCGCCCAAATCGATATTATGGCTTCAGAGCTGCCGCCCTTCTGGATTGAGGGGGCCGATGAGCGCTACTCCTTAGGCACCGACGCCCAGGGCCGTGATTTATGGTCGATTGTGCTGTACGGCACACGCGTTTCGCTGTTAATCGGCTTTGGCGCGGTCATTTTGCAAGCGCTGCTGGGGGTCACTTTCGGCCTCATGGCGGGCTATCTTGGCGGCCGTGTCGATACTATATTGATGCGGCTGGCGGATATTCAGCTCTCCTTCTCGACGTTAATGGTCGCTATCGTGGTAGGCGCCTTGGTTAAAGCGACCATGGGCAGCGCCTTCTATAGCCAATACGCAGTGATGATGCTGATCCTGATTATCGGCCTGGCCGAATGGCCGCAGTATGCCCGCACTGTACGCGCCTCGGTGCTGGCAGAGAAAAACAAAGAGTACGTAGATGCTGCCCGTGTAATGGGACTGCGCAGCAAGCGCATTATGTTCCGCCACGTGCTGCCCAACACCATGTCGCCGATCTTCGTTATCTCGACCGTACAGATTGCCAACGCGATTATTTCTGAAGCAGCCCTGTCGTTTCTGGGCCTGGGTATGCCGGAAACGCATCCATCTCTGGGCTCGTTGATTAAATCAGGCTTTGACTACATCCAGTCAGGCTCCTGGTGGATTACGTTAATTCCAGGTGCGGTACTGGTGGTGCTGGTGCTGTCGATCAATCTACTCGGTGATTGGCTGCGTGATGTCATGAACCCACGACTCTACAAAGGCTGAGGACACCATGGCACTACTTGAAGTCAATAATCTTGATGTCCGCTTTGCGCTGCGCCAGGGTGAAGTCCACGCCTTGCGGGACATTAGTTTCAGCCTTGAGCGCGGTGAGCGTTTGGGCATTGTCGGTGAATCTGGCGCAGGTAAATCCGTCGCGGCTTTTTCGCTACTCAATTTAATCGCTAAGCCAGGCTTTATTGCGGGCGGTACTGTCAACTTTGACGGCCAAGTGCTCAACCGCATGTCCGAGCGCGGCCTGCGCAAAGTGCGCGGTAATCGCATCTCGATGATTTTCCAAGATCCGATGATGACGCTCAACCCGGTGCTCTCCATTGGCGAGCAAATGGTCGAGTGCTTGAAAGCGCACCGGCGTATTTCCTCCAAAGAAGCCCGCGCGATTGCCTTGGATAAGCTGCAACAGGTGCAAATTCCCTCACCGGAAACGCGTTTGGATCAGTACCCTCACGAGCTATCCGGCGGTATGCGCCAGCGGATTATTATCGCCATTGCGCTGCTGCTCGACCCGGACATTATCATTGCCGACGAGCCGACCACGGCGCTTGACGTGACGATTCAAGCCGAAATCATGGCGCTGCTGCTTGAACTCTGCGAGCAGCACAACGTAGGCCTGATTCTCATTACTCACGACCTGGGCGTGGTCAGCCAGGTCACCCAACGCATGCTGGTCATGTACGCGGGCCGGGTGATCGAGCAAGGGCCGACACGGGAAATCATTAATGACCCGCAACACCCCTATACCCAAGGGCTAATCAACGCCTTGCCGCAGATGGCAACGCCAGGCGAAAAGCTCAACCAGATTCGTGGCAGTATGCCATCGCTTTCTAACCTGCCAAGCGGCTGCGCGTTTCATCCACGCTGCGATTTTATCAATCGCGCCGATGGCCAGCCCCGCCCCGCCTGCACCCAGCAAGTGCCCGAATTTGTTGAGTCCGGCAATTGCCGCGTGGCGTGCCACATGGTGGCTGAAATGCTTGAAGACCGCCGTATGAAGGAGGAAACCTCATGAGTGCGCACGCTGAGGCCATGACGGAAAACCCTATGCCTACTCCTCGTCAGAACGAAGAGAGTGCTGATTCGCTGCTGCAGATCCGCGATTTGAAAAAGCGCTTCTCTCTCTCGGGTGATTTCCTTGATCAACTGCGCTTCAAGGGCGGCAAGCTGGTACGGCATCAAGAGCACGTCCATGCTATTAACGGCGTGAATCTGGACATCAAACGCGGTGAAGCACTGTGTGTGGTGGGCGAATCCGGCTGCGGTAAGTCCACCGTAGCGCGTACGGTGATGGGGCTTTTGACACCCTCGGAAGGCGAGATTCGCTACGATGGCCAACGTATCGATAATTTAAGCTCGCGTCAGTTGCTGCCGTATCGCAAGCGTATGCAGATGATTTTCCAGAACCCTTATGCGTCGCTTAACCCACGCATGACCATTCAGCAAACCTTGGAAGAGCCGCTGCGCCTGCATCACCCTGACTGGAAGCGGCCAAAAATCCTCGAAAAGGTTGAAGAAGTGATGCACTCAGTGGGTATTGATCCCGACTGGGGCAAGCGTTTTGGCCACGAGTTCTCGGGTGGTCAACGTCAGCGTATCGCGATTGCCCGTGCCCTGGCCGTGGATCCTGAATTCATCGTCGCCGATGAGCCTATTTCTGCCCTCGACGTCTCGATTCAAGCCCAGGTGCTCAACCTGCTAATGGAAGCTCAGCAAGAGCGCAACCTGACCTATCTGTTCATCACTCACGATTTAGCCGTGGTCGAGCATTTTGGCACCCATGTGGCGGTGATGTACTTGGGTACGGTGTGTGAAATTGCCACGACGGCCACGCTGTTTGAAAAGCCGCGCCACCCTTACACCCAAGCGCTGCTCTCGGCGATCCCGCGCTTAAAGGATGACCGCCCTCAGCATATTCGTCTATCCGGTGAAGTACCGACCCCGGTTAATTTGCCCAGTGGCTGCGTGTTTCATGGCCGCTGCCCGCATGCTAATGCACGCTGTAAGCAAGAGATTCCTCTTTTGCAAACACAGGATGACGGAACCCGTGTCGCATGCCACGCTGTTGAAGAGGGGCGCCTATGAGTAGGGTCCCCTTTACAATACAGCGAGCCAAGTCGCTGAGAGGTAGAGCATGGAAATTCGCTGGCTAGAAGATTTTATCGCCCTGGCCAGAACGCGGCACTTCTCTCGCGCAGCAGATGATCAACACGTTACCCAGCCCACCTTCTCCCGGCGGATTAAATTGCTTGAGGAGGAGATGGGCGTAACGCTGATTAACCGTCAAACGTTACCCCTCTCGCTCACGCCCGCTGGTGAGGAGTTTTTAACCCTGTGTGAACAGGTGACCGAGCGAGAGCGGCTTACGCGAGACCGAGTGCGTGAAATCAATGCTGGCCAGCAGCGGCGTATTATGGTGGCGGCGCCGCAGAGCCTGTTGCCGCATTTTTTGCCTGAATGGCTTGCCTCTACAGGCTGGCAAGACCGCGTACAGCCCTATTTGCGGGCTACCGGCTGGGTAGCTAACGACTATTTTCAAGCGTTAGCGCGGGCCGAGTGCGACCTTGCCATCTGCTACTGGCCAATTGGGCGCTGCGACCTGGATATTGATACCAGTGCCTGCACCTACCGGGTAATCGGTCATGAAAGGCTGATTCCGGTGACTGGGTTAAATGCAGAGGGAGCATCCTGTGCGTTGCTACCAGGGTCGCGCCATCAACCAGCGCCTTGGCTTGCTTACCCAAAGCGCGGCTTGCTTGGCTCAGCCGTTAAAGCCCATTTGGCTAGGTTGCCGCAGAGCACTTACTTAACTGCACAGAGTGAAAATCTCTACGCGGCAGGCATTAAAGAGCTGGTGCTGCTTGGCTATGGCATGAGCTGGCTGCCTGAGCGCAACGTGGCCGCAGAGCTTGCTCAAGGTACGCTGGTAAGAGCAGGCGATAGCCGTTGGGATGTGCCGATGGAACTACGGCTCTATCGCCATCAAAGCCACCACCACGCTGAACTCGACGGTTTCTGGAGTGAACTCGCCACTCCACGCACTTGAAGTCGTCTTTGAGAAAGCTTACTTAAGAAAGGACACGGTTTGCATGTCGAGCACTCTTTTTAACTTGCAACTCGATCATATAGCCCACCTTCAGCGCGCCTATGCGTCGATGTTGAGCGAACATGGATTAGATAGCCTAGCGATTTACAGTGGTCATGCCAGCGTGCATTTTGCTGACGATCATACGCCCCCCTTTCAGACTTACGGCCATTTCATGCACTGGGTGGGCTTAGCCGATGTACAGCATAGTTGGCTGATTATTCAGCCAGAAAAACGCCCACAGCTATACTTGTATGCACCCGCTGATTTTTGGCATTTACCCACTCATCTTCCCGAAGAGCCTTGGGTGACCGCCTTCGATGTTCACTTTTGCAGCGACAAAATCACACCACCCTTGATCGGTAATGCGGCCATTATCGGCGATACTGACCAACTCTCAGCTAGTCATCAGCAGACGATGCACGCCGAACGTCAGCCTGAGCAACTGGTGAATTCACTGGATGAATTGCGGCTATTTAAAACGCCCTATGAGATTGCCTGTATTCGTGAAGCCAACCGCCTAGCGATAGCGGGCCATCAAGCAGCGCAAGCAGCGTTTATTGGCGCCTCCGGTGAACTGGATATTCAATTGGCTTACTTAGGTGCCAGTCGTCAGCGCGAATCAAACGTACCTTACCAAAACATCATCGGTTTAAATGAACACGCAGGGGTACTGCATTACCAGCATTACGACCTAAATGCGCCTAAACGGCGTTACAGCCTGCTAGTAGATGCTGGACGTCGGTTTCGAGGTTACTGCGCTGATATTACTCGCGCCTACGCTGGCCCCGATGCACCTGCAGCGTTTGGCGAACTGGTCACAGCCATGCATGATTTGAAAGATGAGCTTGTGAAAGGTGTGGCGCCAGGCGTTAGCTTTATTGCCCTACATGAGCAAATGCATCAACAGCTAGCTGATATATTGGTGGACCACAGGCTATTCAAAGGCACCGCAGAGCAAGCGGTTGCTGAAGGCGTAACACGAGCCTTCTGCCCTCATGGGTTAGGTCATTCGCTGGGCCTGCAAGTACACGATGTAGCTGGATTGCGTCACCCAGACGGCACGCCAGCACCTGCCCCAGAAAAGCACCCAGCACTGCGGTTAACGCGTACGCTGCGCCCAGGTATGGTCGTGACCATAGAGCCAGGGCTCTATTTTATCACTATGCTGCTCGCCCCTCTGCGTAGCACATCACTGCCCATTAACTGGCTACTAATTGATCAGCTCTCACCCTGTGGCGGCATCCGCATTGAAGATAACATCGCGGTCACAGAAAGCGGTTTTGATAATCTAACGTAATGCGCTATTTTTCCGCTCCCTAAACGAGCAACGCCCGGCAAAAGGCCGGGCGTTGGATAACCACAAAACATGTCAGTACTCGATTAGAAGCGGTAAGTAACACCGCCGCCAATAGTAACCGGTTCAATGTCGACTTCACCGCCAACGTTGATATCGGCGTTCACATCCGCGTAGCTTGCGTAGCCATTCAGCATGATGTTATCAGTCACGGCCAGATCAATACCCACCTGACCAATGGCGCCGTAGCTTTCATCAACGCTCAAGCCGCTCGGCTCGCTGGAGAAATGTGTGTAGTTAAGACCAGCACCTACGTAAGGCTGCACGCGTGAATCCAAGCCGCCCAGCGGGTAGTAGTTAACCAGCAGGTTAACCGGCAAGCGATCAATACTGCCCGCTCCCACACCGGCTACACTCAAGTCGTGCTCGAATTCTTCGGAGCTGTTCAGCTCAACACCGACCTTATCGGTAAACAGGTAACCCACGCCATAGGTTAATCCGCGCGCTTCATCAACACTTAATGAATCACCGGCTACATTGCCATTATCTGAACCCGTATCCGTCTGGGCAACGCCGCCACGGACAAATACATCGCCAGCGTTATAAGCAAGAGCTGCAGAGCTTGCCAGAGTGAAACCAGCAGTGATTACAGCGGCAGAAATCAGTTTCATATTACTCATCAGGGTCGTCCTCATTATGCAGCGCGCAGTTCCTTGCGCTTAGGGATTGCGATTCTTGCTATCCAACTTCCTATACAGTATATAGTATAAAAACAGTGTTTCCAAATATCTTGTGAAATATTAATATAAGTAAATTAGCCCTGATGTTTTTTTAGGCATAAAAAAAGTCCCCCGAAGGGGACCCAGGTGGAGCACGCCAGCTCACTCGATGTATCGTGCGGCTAAACCGCAACGATGTAGCAAAGAAGGGAAAGCACCAGCTCAATCATAGGTCGCTCTATTCATTTGCTGCTTACTCTTTATATTGCGAACGGCGTGCCACTATATTTTTAATATATATAAAACAATTACTTATAAAATTCAAGGGCAATTCAACATTTAAATAGCGCTTTCACACACTGCAAAGCGCACCAACAACGCGCATTTTACTGGCTGATTGCCTCAAAACGAGACATGGTTACTGACAAACTTGATTTCGACCACCACGTTTAGCGCGGTATAGCGCTTCGTCTGCTGTCACAAGCAGCCTTTCCCGTTCCTCATCTAGCACATCGACACTACATACCATCCCCGCTGAAAGCGTACAGGCAAACTCAATGTCGCCTTGTCTAAAGCGCAAGCGTGAAAAATATTCCCGTATGTTTTCCAGTTTTTTCCACCCATCCTCTGCTTCACAATATGGAAGAACGACTAAAAATTCCTCGCCCCCATAGCGACCTATGATGTCCGTTTGACGCAAACGCTGACGCAGGAGTGTGGCAACAGAAGCAATTACGACATCGCCTACCGCATGACCGTACGTATCGTTAACTTTTTTGAAATGGTCAATATCTATCATCGCTACTACTACTGGGTACTGCTGCCGGTAGGCACGAGCAATTTCGTTGATGGTGGCGCTTTTATGCTCAAACCTCGCGGGTTAGATGACAGCACATATAATTTATCGGGAATTGTGCAGCTAAGCTTAATTAATTAGTCTAAATGTATGCATTAATTCATCGGCTGTCGCTGGTTGTATCGATATTTCACATTCAGACGGCTGCTACTTTCAGCCGCGCCACCCACTATGGAAAACATTGATGACCACACCTCAAACCATCTATATCACTGGCGGAGCCCAGGGAATTGGCCTCGGTATCGCCCACACGCTGCTCACCGACGGCTACCGCGTCGCCATTACCGACATTGATGAAGAAGCTTTAAGCGCAGCCTCTGAGCGGTTGCCCCACCGTGAGAACCTGCTAACACTAATGGCGGATGCCAGCGATGAGGCGCAGGTAGCTAGCAGCCTCGAAAAAGCCACCAGCCATTTTGGCCAGTTAAACGGCATCGTTCATAACGCAGGTATTGCAGACCCCTTCAATGGCCCGGTGGAGCAGCTTTCGCTAGAGACATGGCAGGCCTACTTAAACACCAACCTCACCGGCGCCTTTTTGTGTGCCAAACATGGCGCTCCCTACTTACGCCCGCACGGTGGCAGCTTGGTGCTCATGGCCTCTTCCCGTGCACTTCAATCCGAGCCGGATACCGAAGCCTACGCCGCCAGCAAAGGCGGTATCGTCGCCCTTACTCATGCGCTGGCCATCAGCCTCGGCCCTGATATTCGCGTTAACGCCATCAGCCCTGGCTGGATTGAAGTTGGCGACTGGCAAAAGCCCAGCCGCCAGCAACCTGTGGAGCACCGTGCCGTTGACCTCGAGCAGCACCCGGTGGGGCGGGTTGGCACCCCCGAAGATATTGCCGCGCTCACCCGCTTTCTACTCTCCAAAGAGGCAGGCTTTATCACCGGCCAAAATTTTGTGGCCGATGGCGGTATGACGCGCAAAATGATCTATGCCGAGTAGCGGCACCGCCCATCAAAAAGATCCCATTAAAAAAGGCCATCCGCGGATGGCCTTTCGCTTTTCAAGAACGTACCGCTAAGGCGTGACGATAATCTTCACCTGCGCCTTATCGCTCAACAGGGCTTCGAAGCCCTCCTCCACGATATCCGCCAGCGGAATGCGTTGAGTGACCATATCCTCGGCGCGGAAGTAGCCCCGCTGCATCAGCGCCATCACCGCCGGGTACACATGACGATAGGCAATAATGCCTTTCATGGTGCGCTCTTTAATCACCAAGTCGTTGGGGTGAAAGCTGGCCTCTCCCTCCCAAATACTCACCACCACCACTTCGCCGCCCTCGTGAGTGCTGTGCAGCGCTTGGTTGAGCACGGCGGGAATGCCGGTCACTTCGAAGGCCACGTCCACCCCGCCGCCGCTCAAGGCGTGAAGCTTTTCCACCGCGTTTTCTTGCTGCGGGTCGACAACAATGGCTCCCAGCGCTTCGGCTTTAGCCTTACGGGATGGCGCAACTTCCACCGCATAAATCTGTGCAGCCCCTGCGGCTTTAAGCGCTTCGATGGTCATTAAGCCAATCGGCCCCGCACCAAACACCACGGCGCTATCCCCGGCTTTGAGGCTGCTCTGGCGCACTGCATGCAGCGCAACCGCCGCAGGCTCTACCAGCGCCCCCTGTTCAAAGCTGAGGTCATCCGGCAGTTTGTGCACCATGTGTTCACCCATCACGGTGAACTCCGAGAATCCGCCGCCTCCGCCAGAGAGGCCGTGAAAGCCGAGCAGCGGCGTCAGGTTGTAGCGCTCCATCTGGTAAGCGCCATCCTTGTTAGGTGACAGAATCGGCTCAATGGCCACACGGTCGCCTACTTTGACCCGCGTCACTTTCTCACCAACCTCCACCACTTCGCCCGCAAACTCATGGCCCATAATGATCGGTGCCTGTTCACCGCTAATGGGGTGCGGTTTGCCTACCGGAATAAAAATCGGCCCGGCGGCATACTCGTGTAAATCGCTGCCGCAAATACCGCAGGCGGCGACTTTCACCTTTACCTCATGGGGGTCGTTGATGGTAGGCACCGGCACGTGTTCAACGCGCAGATCTTTGGCGGCATACCATACCGCGGCCTGCATCTGTTGCTGATTCGTCAACTGACTCATAAGTATCCCTTCTTGTTAATACAAATGGCTTTCAAGACACATGGTGAACCGGCTGCAGCCCATAGACAGGCGTTTCCAGCCCTTCCATACGAGCCTTTAACTGCAGCGCCAAATAGTGCGAGTAGTGCCGGGACTGGTGCAGGTTGCCGCCATGGAACCAAAGCGCTTCCTGCTGGGTGGGCTTCCACATATTGCGTAGCTCGCCTTCCCAGGGGCCGGGGTCTTTAGTGGTGTCGGAGCCCAAGCCCCAGCACTTGCCCACTTTATCCGCCACTTCCTGAGAGATAAGCCGCGCCGCCCAGCCGTTCATGGAACCGTAGCCAGTGGCATAAACGACTAAATCTGCCTCTAACTCACTGCCATCGGTAAGCGTGATGGAGTGTGAGTTGATTCGTTCGATCCCTAGGCCGCTACGTAGCTTGATATCCCCGTTGGCGACTAAATCGCAGGCGCCTACATCGATGTAGTAGCCCGAACCACGGCGCAGGTACTTCAAGAACAGGCCGGATTCATCGTCGCCAAAATCGAGCATAAAGCCCGCGTCTTCGAGCTTTTGATAGAACTCAGCGTCGCGTTGTTTAATGGCATCAAACGCCGGGCGCTGGAAATCGGGCAACACCTTATAAGGAATCGAGGCAAACAGCAGGTCGGCTTTTTCGTGGGTCAACCCGCCAGCTACCGCCTCTTCCGAATAAAGCGGCCCCAGCACTTCTTCCATCAATGAGTCCGACTTAACGATATGGGTCGAGGAGCGCTGGAGCATGGTGACATCGGCATCGTGCTCCCAGAGCGCGGCGGCAATATCGTGAGCCGAGTTATTCGAGCCCACGATCACGCACTTTTTGCCCGCGTAAGCATCCGGCCCTGGGTGCTGGCTGGAGTGCTGCTGCTCGCCTTTAAAGCTCTCCGCCCCTGGGAACTGAGGCACGTTAGGTACCCCGGACATACCGGTGGCCATCACCAGCTGTTTCGGACGTAGCGTGATCTCCTCGCCGTTACGCTTCACGTTTACGATCCACTCGCCTGCGGCTTCATCGAAGCGTGCATTCTGACACTCGGTGGCACTCCAATAATTGAGCTCCATCACGTTTGTGTACATTTCCAGCCAATCGCCCACCTTGTCTTTCGGTGCAAACACCGGCCAGTTCTCCGGGAAGGGGATATAGGGCAGGTGGTCGTACCACACAGGATCGTGCAGGCAGAGCGATTTATAGCGGTTGCGCCAGGAGTCCCCCGCGCGCTCATTGCGCTCGATGATAATGGTCGGCACGCCCATCTGCTTTAGCCGCGCCCCCAGGCCAATTCCACCCTGGCCGCCACCGATAATCACGCAGTAGGGCTGCTGTGTGTAGCCCAGTTCGGCTTCCTCGCGCTCCCGCGCTTCCAGCCAGGTTTCCCGCTGTTTGTTGGCACCGTGCTCTGCCCCTTTTGGCCGGTGGTGATTGCGCGGCTCTGGAAAATCATCCAGCGCCTGCATGGTGGTGAGCAGTGTCCAGCACTTGCCGCTCTTCAGGCGCAAGTAACCCTTGCCGCTAGCCACGGCTGTTTTAAAGGTGAACCACCCCTCAACGGTATCGCCGTTTTCGCTAGCCTCCCCTTCCAGCTGCCACTGGGTGGGCTGGGTATGGGCCAGCGTGGCATCGAGCATCGCCTGGATATCATCTTTGCCTTCGCAGGTTTTTAAATTCCAGGTAAAGGTAAGAAAGTCACGCCAATAGCACTCGTCGTTAAACAGCGATAGCACACGCTGAATATCTTGCGCTTGCAGCGCCTCATCAAAATCATGCAGCCATGCGTTGACGGTGCTGGTAGCGTTTTGTGGTGTGCGTACTTGTGTGTCAGTCATCGCGGGTGCTCCAGGGTCGTTGTTGTTGAATTGTCGATAAGACATCCAATCCTAAGCACCCGCCGTGCCAAATACGCCAAACTATCAATAAGCAATTGAAAAATAAAAACAATTCAGCTTAATCTGCTTTCGCTAAGGCGTTGTAAAACACGTACACCTGTCACGCCGTTTACAGTCAAATGTTACAGGTGTAACGCACGACTAACGGCGTAATACACTCACGTTGACACCACCCTCAGAGCGCATAGGCTTGAAGAACAACAACAAGCCCCAGAGCGTAAAACGCCATGCCCACTCAGTCGCCACCTGCACGGCTTCAATCCGTTCAGCGCCAGCATATCGAGCATATTTTCCAGCTCGGCGAAGGCTTGGAAATACCACAGCTACCGGCTCAACCCATGATTCGGCGCTCCTGGCTGCGCTGCCTGAACGAGTACCAGCTCGACCCCACGCAGCCACGCCCTGCCCGCGTGGTGCCTCAGCAAACACTCATAGAACATCGTGAATCCGTCGATGAGCTGCTGCACGTTGCCCGCGCCGGGGTCGAGCAGCTTTACGGGCAAATCGCCCAACTGGGCTACGTGCTGCTGCTCACCGACCATCGCGGCATTACCGTCGAGTTTCGCGGCAACCCAAATCAAGACCAGCAGCTGCGCAAAGCGGGCCTCTATTTAGGTGCCGATTGGGACGAGCGCTTCGCGGGGACCTGCGCAGTAGGCACCTGCCTGTACGACCGCCAAGCGATCATTTGCCACCGTCAGGAGCACTTCGACGCTACGCACATATCATTGACCTGCACCGCCGCCCCCATCGCCGACCCGCAGGGCAACGTGATGGCCGTGCTGGATATCTCGGCGCTGCAATCGCCTGCCCAGCATGAAAGCCAGAATTTCAGCCTATCGCTGGTCACGCTTTACGCCCGCATGATCGAAGACGCCTACTTCCTTCAGCGTTACCGCGACTGTTTGATGGTGCGCCTGGACACCTCCCGAGAGTTTGTCCATGTGAATGGCCGCGGCCTGATCGCCATTGAGGAGAACGGCCAAGTGATCGCCGCCAATGCCGTTGGCCGTGAACTGATCGCCGACCATCAGCGCCGCTGGCCGCCTTGGGCTGCACAACACGCGACCATGCTCAGCGAGTTGTTTGAATGCGAGATTACCGATGTATTGAGTATTAATAGCGCCACTGATGACCAGCTTCGTGCGTTCCGTGCCCGCGCCAGCAACGCCATCTACTTTATTAGCCTTCTGGAGCCCCGCAGGCCGCGCACTGCCCCACCGAATAAGACAACTACCACGCAGCCCAAGCCGCTAGCACGGCTAGGTGCTGACGACCCCGCCATACGCAAGCTGCAAAAACTGGCCGAACGGCTGCGTAACGAAGCCAGTGTCAACGTGCTGATCAGCGGTGAAACCGGTACAGGTAAAGAGGTCGTCGCCCGCGCCCTGCACGACAGCGGCAACCGAGCAAAAGGGCCTTTTATTGCGGTGAACTGTGCTGCCATTCCCGAAGCGCTGATTGAGAGCGAGCTATTCGGCTACGAACCCGGCGCATTTACTGGCGGGCGTGCCAAAGGCATGCGCGGGCTCATCCCCCAGGCCCATGGCGGCACGCTGTTTTTAGATGAGATTGGCGATATGCCGCTGGCCCTGCAAACCCGCCTGCTACGGGTACTCGCCGAGCGTGAAGTGATGCCGCTGGGGGCGAACAAACCCGTCAAGGTCGACCTCCGCGTGATCACTGCCACCCATCGCCATATCGACAAGTTGATTGAGGAGGGAGCCTTCCGCGAAGACCTCTACTACCGCTTAAACGGCGCCCAGCTGCGCCTGCCACCACTGCGCGAGCGGGCCGACAAGCTCTACGTGATTCGTCAGGTGTTTAGCGATGTGGTCAGCGAGCGCGGCGGCAGCCAATCGCCCCGCCTACGGGCCGATGCCATCAGCGCCCTGCTCGCCTACGCCTGGCCCGGCAATATTCGTCAGCTTAAAAACGCCCTGGCGTTTGCCTTAGTGACTGCCGAGAGTGATGAAATCACCGTTTACGACTTGCCTGAACAGTGCCTGAGCCAGCGCATTACCCACACGCCTTCGCTAGCCTCGAATGCAAGCGAGTCAACGGATAGGCACCTCGTCACACAGCTTCAGCAGCATCAGTGGAACATCAGCGCCGTCGCCCGCGAATTGGGCGTTTCACGGCCAACAGTGTATCGGCAAATGCAGCGCCAGGGCATCGTGCCACCGAATAAGGCCTGACGGCTGACGGCCCTACCGCTTGGCCTGGGCGGCCAGCCTCACGTACACTTGTTTGAATCTTATTTCTATTATGCTTCCGACAAGCCGAGGCCCGTTATGGCGTTTGACTCCACCTCTTCGTATATCGCAACCGATGCACTCAAGCAGGCGGTAAATGCCGCCGTGGTGCTTGAGCGGCCGCTTCTCATCAAAGGCGAGCCGGGCACCGGCAAAACGCTGCTGGCTGAAGAGTTGGCTGAATCTCTCGATACGCAGTTGATCACCTGGCACATCAAATCCAGCACCAAGGCGGCTCAAGGGCTGTATGAGTACGATGCGGTAAGCCGTCTGCGGGATTCCCAGCTGGGCGTGGAAGGTGTCGAGAACGTCGCTAACTACATCAAGCCCGGTAAACTCTGGGAAGCCTTTACCGCTGGCGAGCGCGTGGTGTTGCTGATCGATGAAATCGATAAAGCCGATATCGAATTTCCCAACGACCTGCTCCAGGAGTTGGATCGTATGGAATTCCACGTTTACGAAACCGGCGAAACCATCCGTGCCGAGCAGCGCCCGATCATTGTTATCACCTCCAACAACGAAAAAGAGCTGCCGGATGCCTTTCTGCGCCGCTGCTTTTTTCACTACATCGAATTCCCCGACCGCGAGACCATGCAGGCGATTGTCGATGTTCACTTTCCAGATATCGCCCCCAAGCTGGTCAGCGAAGCGTTAGAAGTGTTTTTCGAGCTTCGCAAGGCGCCCGGCCTTAAGAAAAAGCCTTCCACCTCCGAGCTGGTCGACTGGCTCAAACTGCTGATGGCCGACGAGCTGGCGCAAGAAGCACTCTATAACCGCGACCCAGCAAAGGCCTTGCCGCCCATGGCTGGTGCCTTGGTCAAGAATGAGCAGGACACCCAGTTGCTCGAGCGCTTGGCATTCATGATGCGCCGCCAGAAGAACACAGGGCGATAAGCCATGTTTATTGGCCTATTCGAAACGTTAAAGCGCGCGGGCGTGCCCGTCTCACTGCGCGAGCTTTTAGATCTTCATGCCGTAGTGGAGCGCGGCGTGGTGTTCGCCGATATGGAGGCGTTTTATCAGGTAGCGCGCACGGTGATGGTGAAAGATGAGCGCCACTTCGACCGTTTTGATCGCGCCTTCGCCGCCTGGTTTAAAGGCCTTGAGGACATGGACGCCGCCATTGAGGCGCTGATCCCCGATGACTGGCTGCGCCGCGAGTTTGAAAAACAGCTCACCGATGAAGAAAAAGCCAAGATAGAATCCCTGGGCGGCCTCGAAGAGCTTATCGAGACGTTTAAAAAACGCCTGGAAGAGCAGAAAGAGCGCCACGCAGGCGGCAACAAGTGGATCGGTACCGGCGGCACCAGCCCCTTTGGCGCCTACGGCTACAACCCGGAAGGCATTCGTATTGGCCAGGATGGCTCGCGCCACCGCCGCGCCACCAAGGTGTGGGACGAGCGGCGCTTTCGGGATTATGATGACTCGCTGGAGCTAGGCACCCGCAATATCAAGATGGCGCTCCGGCGGCTGCGCAAGTTTGCCCGCCAGGGCGCGCAGGACGAGTTCGATGTGGATAGCACCATCCGCGAAACCGCCAAAGATGCTGGGCTGCTCAACGTGCAGATGCGCCCCGAGCGCCACAACGCCGTTAAAGTGCTGCTGTTTTTGGACGTGGGCGGATCGATGGATGACCATATTCGCGTGTGTGAAGAGCTATTCTCGGCGGCCCGCTCCGAGTTTAAACACCTAGAGCACTACTACTTCCATAACTGCCTATATGAAGGTGTCTGGAAAAATAACATGCGCCGGGGCAACGAGCGCATTCCAACGATGGATGTGCTGCATACTTACGGTGCAGATTACCAAGTGGTGATCGTAGGCGACGCCGCGATGTCACCCTACGAAGTCTCTCATCCGGGCGGCAGCGTTGAGCATTTTAATGACGAAGCGGGCGGCGTTTGGCTAAAGCGCCTATGCGACACGTTCCCACGTTTGGCATGGCTTAACCCTTTGCCGCCCCGCGCCTGGGAGTACACCTATTCGACCACGCTCATTCGCGAGATTATCGAAGACCGTATGTACCCCATGACGCTTGAAGGGTTAGAAACCGCCATGCGCGAACTCGCCAAAAAATAAAGGTGGCATTAGCAGCAGGCTCAGGCAGCGCTGCGTGTCTTCTTATACCTTAAAGGGACGCAGGAAAATCGTTTAAGCCTTTTAAAAATGCCTGCTTGGCCGCTTCAAAAGCTTTCGGGTTGTGTTTGAAGCGACGCAGTATCAGCGCTTCATCCAAGCTCAAGGTGGGGGCCAGTTCGCCAACGCTTTTGGCGGGATGACGCGCGCCTAAACCAATGCGCTTGCCCTCTGCCCCGCCGAACCAACGTTTGATGCCGCTCTTTTGATAAAACGCTTCTTGCTCGGCGGTATCAACGTCAACCCGCAGGGGCGCTTTCAAGGTGAGTTCGCTAATCAAGCGCTGCTGGGCGTCTGCTTGGCCCAGCGCGCAGGCGTGGGTAACCGTCATGCCGACACCTTCTTCGTCCAACACTAGTAGTGCTAACGCTTGGGGCTTACCCTGGGCGTCAACGGCAGCAAATAATCGCGCCGCTTCTTGCGGAAAGAACACGCTGCAGGTGCCGGTAAACACGACCAGCGGCGTTAGACCGGCCTCTTGTCCGTAAACCTCAGCGCATAATCGCGCCAAGCAGGCGTTGCGCTGGGCCTCTGCGTTAACGTGTACGACCTTCATTGGAATCATCCTCGCCGACTGAAAAGCCGCAAGCCTAGAGCAATCATTGCCGTTTTGACAGTGCATTGTGCCACGCGATAGATCCATTCATTTATACTGGTACTGAACACTGCTGCCAACACCCTGTCGACAGTAACTGTAAATGTGAACATTGACTTAGAAGGAGCTAGCATGCCCACCTTTACCAATGACCCCACCATGCCCACACCAAGCTTCCCCGGAAGCCATATGGTTTTGGACGATCACTATGTGTTTATCTCAGGCTTGACCGTTTCTGATCTCTCTAACGGCCACGCCGCTCGGGGCGATATAAAAGAAGAGACTCGCCTTGTGATGCGCGCATTATCGCGCATGCTCGAAATGGAGGGCGGCAGCCTTGCTGATATCGTGCGGGTCGATATTCATCTTACTGACCTAAACGCCATTCAAGACATGGATAGTGTCTACGCAGAGTACTTTGAACCTGGCCGCTACCCTGCCCGCACCTGCACCGAGTCGCCCAACATTTGTGGCCGCAGCAGTATCGAAATTACTGTGATGGCGAAGCGCCAGCATCAATCAGAGCAATAACCGTCTCAATATTAATATGGGTTTCAAGCATATCGGCTAAGCGATCAAGCTCACGCTCGCGGTGGGCTTGATAATCGCTTTGTTCACCGTTAACCAAACCTAACTGTTTCAGCAGTGCCTGGCAGCCGTCGGGATGGTCAAACAAGCCATGCAGGTAGGTTCCTAGAATCTGTCCATCACCGCTAACGGCACCTTCCGGGCGACCATCCACAGTAAATAAGGGGGAATTCAAGGCAGCCCCTTCGCTCACGCCATTATGGATTTCATAGCCGGTGGCTGTCGCGCCTTCAGTAACCGTTATGCCGCTCACATTTCGCAGCTGTTTGCCCGCCATCATACGCGTTGTGAGCGGCAGCAGTCCCAATCCTGCTTCTTTCCCCGGCTGCCCCTCCAGCCCATCAGGGTCATCCACCCACTCGCCCAGCATTTGAAAGCCACCGCAAATACCTAACACCTTACCGCCGTAACGCAGGTGGCGCAGAATGGCTTTATCCCAGCCCTGGCGCCGTAACCAGGCAAGATCGCTCGCAGTGCTTTTACTACCAGGCAGGATAATCACGTCAGCAGCAGGAATCGGCTGCTCGGGCCCCACAAAGGTCAGCGCCACCTGAGGGTGCAAGCGCAGCGGGTCGAAATCGGTGTGATTACTGATGCGCGGAAGTGCTGGCACGACGATATTAAGCACCTTGCTCTGCTTCTCGGCCTGGGTCACCCCAATACTATCTTCAGAATCGAGCACCAGCCCTTGCAGATAGGGCAACGTCCCCATTACCGGTTTACCCGTACGCGCTTCTAACCACTCAAGCCCCGGTTCCAGCAGCGCAATATCTCCTCGAAAGCGGTTAATAATAAAACCTTTGGTGCGCACCTGCTCGCTCCCACTTAGCAGCGCCAGCGTGCCCACCAACTGGGCAAATACGCCGCCGCGGTCAATATCGCCCACCAGCAGCACTGGGCAGTCGGCGGCTTCGGCAAAGCCCATATTGGCAATATCGCCTTCGCGAAGATTAATTTCTGCAGGGCTACCCGCGCCTTCGGCAATAATCACATCGAAGCGGCTTTCCAGTGCCTGCCAAGCCGCCATTACGCTCGCCTTTGCAGTGCGTTTATAGGCATGGTAATCCAGCGCATCCATATGGCCATGCACCTTGCCGCGCAAAATCACCTGGGCGCCACGATCCGTTTCCGGCTTTAGCAGTACCGGGTTCATATCGCTATGAGGGACCAAATAGCATGCCTGGGCCTGCAGCGCCGTGGAGCGGCCAATCTCGCCGCCATCGCTGGTCACTGCGCTATTCAGCGCCATGTTCTGGGGTTTGAACGACGCCACTGATATACCACGCCTTGCCAGTGCACGGCAGAGCGCAGCCACCACGGTGCTTTTACCAGCATCCGAGGTGGTGCCTTGAATCATCAGTGTGGCCATCACGTTATCCCGCCCAGGTGAACAAGAGCGAGACTGTAGCGGGAGGTGGTAAGCGGCGCAATGCGTCTAACCATTTCCAGACATATCGATCATCGAACGACCACTATCTAACTCCACCCATGCCCTTTTCCGTTTTACGACACTAATCGGTTAATTGATTAAGACACGCGTGATAAACCGCCAAATCATCAGCCGAAAAACAGCAGAATGTCACCGACTCAACGCTTGGGTACTCCTTCAATACCGCTTTAACCGTTGAGACGGCTATCGCCGCGGCCTGCTGGATGGGAAAACGGTACACGCCGGTGCTGATACTTGGGAAAGCCACTGTGTCAGCATTGACCGTAGCCGCCAACGCTAAAGACTGCCGATAGCAGGAGGCCAGCAGTGCCTCCTCGCCATGTTCTCCGCCCTTCCACACCGGGCCAACCGTATGGATGACATAGCGGGCCGGTAACTCGAAACCATCCGTCAGCTTGGCTTCTCCTGTCGCGCAGCCGCCTAGTTCCTTGCAGGCTTTCAGTAGTTCAGGCCCCGCAGCGCGATGGATGGCGCCATCAACACCGCCGCCCCCAAGTAGTGAGGTGTTCGCGGCGTTCACAATCGCATCGACCTTCAGGCGTGTTATATCCGCTTGAACGGCGTTGATGTTCATACAAAACCTCCTTCTTTACTTCATCTTTACTTCGCGACTGCTTTATAGAGACAGTTCAACTTCAGGGGTTGAAGCACTCAATTGCGCCAGCTCCCAGGCTTGCACCATCCGCTTTTTCTCAACACCCCACCGGTAGCCGCCTAGCGCACCGCTTTGCTGAATCACCCGGTGGCAGGGAATCCACAGCGCGATCGGGTTAGCGCCCACGGCATTACCTACTGCACGGGATGATTTTGGCGTGCCTAATGCCCTAGCGATATGCGAGTAACTGGCCAGCTGGCCTTCGGGAATAGTGAGTAGTGCCCGCCACACGGCAACTTGAAAATTGGTGCCCGTCACGTGCAATGACAAAGCAGCCGGCGCCTCTTCTGACTTGGCAAAAATCGCCTCCACCGCATAGCGCGTGGCAACTCGGTTAGGGTGGAAGGTGCTGCGCGGCCACTCCATGGCTAGCTTTGTTAGCAGTTCTTCTTCACTGGTGGTATCAATAAAGCCCATGCGACAAATACCACGGGGCGTCATTGCCACAAACATGCTGCCAAGAGGCGTGTCATGAACCCCATAAGTAATCTCAACGCCCTCACCCTGGCGCTTATACTCCCCAGGCGTAACGGCCTCTAGCTGAACAAAGTGATCATAAAGCCGTGATCCGCCGCTAAGCCCTAGGGTATGAGCAATATCCAACAACGAAGTAGAGGAGTGCATCAACTGCTTACCCCGCTCCAGCGTTAGCGCCTGTAAAAACCGTTTAGGGCTAATCCCCACGTAACGACAAAACAGCCGCTGGAAATGGAAGGCGCTAATATGAACGTGAGCGGCCACTGTTTCCAAATCAGGCTGCTCAGTAGCATTGGCAACCATGTAGGTCATGGCTTTTTCGATACGCGCATAATCGTTCATGTTTATCTCTCTAGCCGTTTCGTTTCAGGCTACTTATGGGCTTATCATGGCAGCCTAAGCGCTCAAGGCCCCGTTGCCGACCCGTATCTTGCTCAATGCGTTGTGGGCAAACACCCACTGTTTTAGCGTTATTGTTTCGGTGATGCAAAAAAGACAATTCTCCTGTTTTCCGCTAGGGTGAGGCCCCGCCTCCATTGACAGTGCACACTAAGCCCATGCAAGACTTAATTGATGACATTGCCGCAGCCATGGCGAAAGCAGAGGAACGTGGCAAGGTCGCAGACTATATTCCCGAACTTGGTCATGTAGACCCACAACAATTTGCCATTTCGCTCGCCACCGTCGATGGCCAGGTATATTCGGCGGGCTGCGCGACCACCCCCTTCTCAATCCAAAGCATTTCCAAAGTTTTTACGCTGACGATTGCGCTAGGCCAGATGGGCGACTCACTCTGGACAAAAGTGGGCCGTGAACCCTCGGGCGACCCCTTCAACTCTATCGTGCAGCTTGAACACGAAAGCGGCAAACCGCGTAACCCGTTTATTAACGCCGGTGCCATTGCGGTAGTCGATGCGATCATGATGGGCCATGAACCCAAAGAGACGCTGGGTGAGATTCTAAGCTTTGTGCGTTATATCGCCGATGACGACAGCATTTGCTTTGACCATGCGGTAGCTGCATCAGAGATGGCGCACCGCGACCGCAATGCTTCATTGGCGCACTTTATGAAAGCGTTTGGTCATCTTCGCCACGATGTCGATAAGGTCCTGGGCACCTACTTTCATCAGTGTGCTATTGCGATGAGCTGTGAGCAGCTCGCTCATGCCGGCCTGTTCCTGGCTTCGGATGGCGTCAATAAACCCAGCGATATTCGGGTCGTCGCCCCTCAGCGGGCACGGCGTATCAATTCACTGATGATGATGTGTGGGCACTACGACGCCTCAGGGGAATTCGCTTTTCGGGTGGGCCTGCCCGGCAAAAGTGGCGTGGGCGGCGGCATACTGGCCATCGCCCCAGGCCACGGCGCCATTGCCGTTTGGTCACCGGGGTTAGACCCCTACGGCAACAGCTTGCTAGGCACCCAGGCGCTTGAAATGTTTGTACAGCACACCGGCTGGTCGGTGTTTGGACATTAAAGTACGCACCTTCGCCCGCGTCTCCTACGCTAGACAATAGTAAGTCACTCCCACAGTATAGGCAGGCGGCCAAATATGGACATATCGCAACGCCATCATTCGTCAGGAGGACACCATGGCTAATAGTATGAAAAACCCCGATCACCGTGATGCGATTACACTTTTCGCCCGCATGGGCTACGCCTCCCGCGGCATCGTTTATGTGTTAGTGGGTGGTCTTGCCGCGCTGGCAGCCTTTGGGCAAGGTGGCCAAACAGAAGGCAGCCGCGGTGCATTAGAAAGAGTCCTCACCGCTCCCTTTGGAAAAATACTATTAGGTGTCATCGCAGTGGGTTTGGTTGGCTACGCCATGTGGCGCACCATTCAAGCAGTCAAAGACGCCGACCATCACGGCAACGGCGCTAAAGGCTTAGCTATTCGGGCGGGTTTATTAGCGAGTGCGATTACCCATACGCTATTGGCCTTTTTTGCCGCCACGCTCATCTTCCAATTTACGGGCTCCTCCGGGGGGTCAGGCGGTGGCTCACAGGGCGTGGCAGGCTGGTTGATGCAGCAGCCTTTTGGCCGTTGGCTGGTAGGGGCCGTTGGCTTGGTCATGATTGGTGTCGGCATCTCCCATGCCTTCAAGGGTTATAAGGCCAAATTTGACAAGCACTTCGCTATGCCACCACAAACCCGAAAGTGGGCTTATCCCATCTGCCGTTTTGGCTTAGTCATTCGCGGGATTGTATTTGTTATCGTGGGTAGTTTCTTTCTGATTGCCGCTTATCAGTTTAATCCCGACCAGGCAGGCGGTACGGCTGAAGTATTTAGTACACTGCGCAGCCAAGCATACGGTCAATGGTTACTGGCCGTTGTCGCTATAGGACTCTTCGCGTTTGGCTTATACAGCCTATTAGCGGCTATCTATCGCCGCATTAATCCAGAGATGTAGCGACTCCCTAATGGCCAACACAACAAAGCGAACCAAGCAGTGGTTTGAGCGTATTAATGGCTCGAAGAACATGCTGTGGTTACTCGGCACCCTCTCCTTTTTGGAAACGATTATTCTGCCCATTCCGCTTGAGCTGGTGCTGATCCCGCTGATGGCAGCCAATAAACAACGTATCTGGCTTTTAGCGACGGTCACTACCGCAGGTTGCTTAATTGCTTCGCTGGTCGGCTATGGCGTTGGCATGCTGCTTTTTCAGTCGATAGGTACTTGGTTTATTGAGTTTATGGGCATGGAACAGAGCTATCAGTCGTTCCAAACCTTCTTCGATCAGTATGGTTTTGCCGCGATTTTAGCCATTGGCATTCTGCCCATTCCCTTTCAGGTAGCTATGATTACCGCAGGCCTTTCCGGCTACCCGGTTCTTCTCTTCGCGCTAGCGGCGTTAATTGCCCGCGGCCTGCGTTACTTCGGCCTCGCCTGGCTCGTCCACCGCTTTGGCAGCCGAGTACTGATGTTATGGAAACAACAAGCCCTAGTAACCAGCTTGGTGGCGGGTGTAGTGGTGCTGGTGGTGGCGCTGGGAATGCAGGCTTTGGCGGGGCTGATTGCTTAACCGGCGGTTGAAATATCCAGCCCCACCTTAGCAATGCGCGTTTGGCATTGGCTTAAGCATCATCCTGCGTCTTACCAGACGTTGCTGCCGTATGCTTGGCTTTCATATCTTTGAAGGCCTCCATGATGTCCATGGGTAGCGGGAACACAATCGTCGAGGCGTTTTTGTTGCTCATGTCACTCATGGTTTGCAGGTAGCGAAGCTGTAGCGCGGCGGAATTCTCCTGCATCACGTTGGCGGCTTCCACCAGCTTTTTGGACGCCTGAAGCTCCCCTTCGGCGTGTATCACCTTGGCGCGACGCTCGCGCTCCGCTTCGGCTTGACGTGCAATGGCGCGGATCATGCTCTCATCCAGATCCACATGCTTGATTTCAACATTGGCCACTTTGATGCCCCAGGCTTCGGTTTGGGTATCAATGATTTCCTGGATATCGTCGTTGAGTTTATCCCGCTCGGAAAGCATCTCATCCAGGTCATGCTTGCCCAGCACGGAACGCAGCGTGGTCTGGGCCAACTGGCTGGTCGCCTGGGTGAAATTCTCAACTTGGATGATCGCCTTTTCAGGGTCGACAACGCGGAAGTAAAGCACCGCGTTGACCTTAACGGTGACGTTATCCCGGGAAATGACATCCTGCTCAGGTACGTCCATGGTAATCACACGTAAATCCACCACCTCCATCTTCTGAATGGCAGGAATCACAATGACCAACCCTGGCCCTTTGACCTTCTGAAACCGGCCAAGAAAGAACACCACGCCACGCTTATATTCCGGCAGTATGCGTATGGAGGCGGCAATCAGCATCAACACCAGCACTACTGGAACCAAATAAGAAATAATCATGGGTCACCTCATCGAGTTGCTGGACTATCACATGAATAACGCACGACAACTGAGGGCCTAGTGGGGGGTGACGTATACCGTCAACCCTTCGAGGCGTGTCACTGTAAGCTGATCGCCCTGCTTAACCGGAACATTACTCACCGCGTTCCAGCGCTCGCCGTGCAATTGCACGTGGCCGTGGGTATCAAAATCCTCCAGGGCAATGGCATCTGCGCCAATCAGCTGCTCCGCGCCGGAATGTACCGGGCGGTGATGAAGCGTTGCAAAGCGCATCAGCGTCCATAGCATCAAGCCTCCTGACACCAGCGCCACACCCACGATAAGCGGCAATGAAATAGCCAGATACTCGGCATCCATCAGCATGACCGAGCCGAGCACAAAGGCAACGATGCCTCCTGCCCCCAGCACCCCGAAGCTGGGCAGTAGCGTCTCACCTACCATTAGCGCCAATCCCACCACCATCAACGCTAGCCCGGCGTAGTTAATCGGCAGCACCTGGAACGCAAACAGTGCCAACAGCAGGCAAATGATTCCGATGGTGCCTGGAAATAGGCTACCGGGACTGGCAAGCTCATATATCAGCCCGTAAAAACCCAGAATCATTAAAAAATAGGCGATATTGGGGTTGGTAATCAGCGAAAGTAGTTGGGTACGCCAATCCGGGTCGAAGCGCTCAATGGCGAGATCGGCGGTGGCTAAGGTGTATTCACCCCGCTCCATGACCACTGTCATGCCATCTATCTGCCCTAGCAGGTCATCATTATCACGCGCTACCACATCTATGACGTTTTGCTCTAATGCCTGGTTGGCGGTGAGATTCACTGCATCGCGCACTGCGTCTTCCGCCCAGTCGGCGTTGCGGCCGTGGCGCTCAGCCAAACTGCGGATGAAGCTCACCGCGTCTTCCATGACCTTGCGCTCCATGGCGCTGCCCTCACGGGCCGGCGCATCAGACGCATCTTGATCTTCTTCAGCATCGCTATCAGGCATACCGCCGCCGCCCATTTGCACCGGTGTCGCAGAGCCCAAATGGGTAGAAGGCGCCATGGCCGCTACGTGGCTGCCGTAAAGCAGATAGGTACCTGCACTGGCTGCGCGCGCGCCACTGGGGGAAACATACATCACCACCGGCAGGTCTGAATTGAGCATTTCCCGAATCATATCGCGGGTGGTATCAACCAATCCGCCAGGGGTATCCAGCTCAACAATCACCACTTCGCTGCCCTGCTCTCGGGCTTTACGAAGACCACGCTCAAAATAATCCTTGGTCGCAGGGCCGATAGCGCCTTCAATATTGAGGATTAAAGCGCTGGGCGAGGTTTGTGCCCTGGCCTGCCACGTGAGCGACAGCGCCGCCATCAGCAATCCCGCCACCAACAGCCACAGCCAGTGCGATTTGTGAGAAAGGGAGTGCATATCCGCTCCAGCAGCTATCAATATGCTCAAGGGTATCTACTCAACGTAGCACCCGCAGTGAGCTTCGTCATGAACAACATGATAGCGGGCGGTTAAGCGTAATAACGCTTAACCGCAGGAGGTTATGCTAAGCAACAGCGATGGCTGGAAGGACGTTCGAGGAGGTTGGCTGGGAGTTGGTTAGTTGACGTAATAGCCGCTTACCTTCCAATCACCCTCTTCTAGGTGAGGCGTGATAGTTTCGGTAATCTGAGGCTTATTTTCAAAACGGGTTTGGAACGTAAACACCGCATAATCACCAACAGGCGCGCCGGGCATGGACGTTTCACGGATAACACGTATCCGCCGCCTGGACTCAACCGCCCCAAAATCACGCCGGGCAGCGTTGATGGTACGGGCCAGCATATTGGAAGAGAGCGGCACCTGCAGCAACGTTGAGGATGCCTCCCACGCTTGTTCATACTCACCGCTATCGATGGCTTCAAGCCACGCCAGCGCTGCCGCTTCAGCCGCATCGGTATGTGAATACGCGTTCGTGGTTAGCACGAGAAGCACGGTAGCAATGATAAAAGTCACTGTTTTGGACATAGCAAACTCTTGTGGCAGCCAGGGTTAATCGTGCGTCTTAAGTCATTATCGGAAGCTGGGGGGATTTCTTTAACGCTAATCCCGCCTAGCGGCGACTAATGATAGAAAGGGATTCACCTGTCGTGGTCCGCGCTTCTCAAACCCCACCTGCTCGTTTACTATGCGCCACCCAACCTATCCAGCTCTCACCTTTAGGCGACCATGTCCGTCAACGCACTCTATACCGACCTTTCCGGCTACTACGATTTGATGTGCGTAGATATCGACTACCAAGCACAAAGCAACGCCATTCGACGGCTGCATCAGCTTTTCGGTAACGACGGCACCGCCCATCTGGATTTAGCCTGCGGCACCGGCCCCCACGTGCGCCATTTTATTGATTTTGGTTACGCCAGCGGCGGGCTGGATATCAATCAGCCGATGCTGGATATCGCCGCCTCGCGCTGCCCAGAAGCCCAATTCACCTTGCAAGATATGAGCACGTTCGACGTAAGCGAACCTCTCGATTTAATCACCTGCTTTTTATACTCGATCCATTATAACGATGGTATTGAGAAGCTAACCGCCTGCATCGCCAGCGCCCACCGCGCTTTAAAAGCGGGCGGTGTGTTCTACTTTAATGGGGTGGATAAACAGCGCATCAATAACGATCTATTCGTTAAGCACACCGCGAAACAGGGCGAGGATTCGTTCACCTTCCGCTCAGGGTGGCACTACAGCGGGCACGGTGAAAGGCAGTCGTTAAGGCTCAGCATTGAAAAAACCAGCGCCGGCAACACCCAAGTATGGAACGATGAACACCCCATGGTGGCGGTGAGCTTTATAGAACTAACCGCCCTACTAACGCCTTATTTTGAGGTGCATGTGTTTGAGCATAACTACGAGACCATCACCCCGTGGGATACTGTTTCGGGCAATGCGATTTTTGTGTGCGTGAAGAAATAGCGCCCACACAAGCTTATGGCGGGAAAAGTTCCTAAATGCTGCTTGGTTGAATCACCAGGCGTCTATAGTGAAGAGACCTATCACGGGCTGACGCCATGACCGACCTTATTTTGCCAAGCAACGCACACTTTCTAAATTTTCGGCATCGACCGCCTGACAAGCGCTTGGCCCCCTGGGTACAGTGCCTCTGGTCAATGGGTGGACCTGGGCAACTTAAGACCTCCCGAACCGAGAAGCTCTACCCAGATGCCGGTGCCAGCCTAAGCATCAAGCTCACCATCCCGCGCCCCATCATCACGCTCTGCTTAAACAGGCGCACGCTGGTCGAAACCTTCGACACGTCCACCCCAAGCCTAGGCATTCGCTTCAAGGCTGCCGGCGCCCACGGCCTGCTGGGCCTGCCACTCGAAGCTTTCACGGATGGCTTTCACCATCTAGAAGATGAACTTGAGCCACTAGGGCTGCAGGAACTGATGCCGATAGTAGAACGCCTTTACCAGCTCGACGAAAAGCAGGGTTTGCGACTTCTGGAAACATGGTTATTGCATCGACTGAGACGCATGCCGATTCTCAACAGCCGGATCGTCATGGTCATTCAGGCCATCAGAGAATTACAGCTTCCACCCCAACAGCTAGGCGCCACTATCGGTTTTACTAGGCGTACTCTGGAACGCAAATTAAAACGTGAAGTGGGCGTTACCCCTGGCCAATTAGTAGCTTATGCCCGTCTTAACCTTGCCCGCCATGAGTTGTTTGAGAGCAATCGTTCCCTAGCGGAAATAGCGTTGCAATGCGGCTACTATGATCAGGCTCACTTCACGCACGCTTTCCAAGCACTCGCCTATGAAACGCCCGCCGCCTACCGCAAACGCAAATTGTCGCAAATCTACAAGGCGTGACGAGCTTACGGTTTTAAGCTGAGGCCTCCACTAACCATCTAGGTCATCCTCATGTCTCAGCGTATCTCTCAGCAAGCCGTTTACCGCCTATGCCCTCGCTTGGCTGAACACTTGGTTCCCCTGGGCGCGGTCGCATCCGGCAGTACAGTCACCCCGACCATCACTCATTTGGTTAAATTGCGTGTTTCGCAAATCAATCACTGTGGCTTTTGTCAGCACATGCACTCGCAAGAGGCCAGAGATGATGGCGAACATCAGGTTCGCCTGGATGTGCTTCCCGCCTGGCGTGAAGTTGCCTGTTTCAGTGAGCAGGAACGCGCCGCTCTGGCATGGGCAGAAGCCCTTACGCTGCTAAGCCAACACCCAATCAGCGACGAAACCTACCAGAATGCCTTAGCCGCCTTTGGAGAGCAGGATTTACTGGAATTGACCACGGTGATTCTGGCCATCAACAGTTGGAATCGGGTCGCAGTCAGCATGCAGTTTATGCCTGCTATCAAACTATAAATCTCCAACTACAGGGTTGAGAAAGGCGGTTTCCTTCCAGGCTACCGCCTTTTATTCAGACCTCTTTGAGACCAAATGCACCATCAATATCTGATACTGATGAAAGGTCAGGCTTCTGAACCACTAGGGGAAGGACGCAGTTGCATCTGAACGCCGAGTAAAAAGTTACGCAGCACCTGATCTTTACACTCGCGATAATTCTTGTGGCTTGGCTTACGGAAAAAAGCGCTTAATTCATGATTGCTGATGCGGAAGCCTGCCAGCTCAAAAATAGCCAGAATATCGTCAGCCTTTAGATTTAAGGCAATGCGCAGCTTCTGGAACACCATGTTGTTGTTTAACTGCGTTTCTGGCGCTGGCTGCGGGCCTTCGCGCTTACCACGCTTGAAGCTGATAAAGCCGTTCAGAAACGCTGCCAGCTCTCTATTTTTCATCGTCACAAAGGCATCGTCTTCATCCTTTTTCAGCCAAGCAGTGACCTGTTCCTGAGTCACGCTGACTTCTGCCAAGGCGAAAATATCCACGATGGTGCTGTCTTTTAAATCAAAGGCATACCGTATGCGGCGGAAAATATCGTTATTAGTCAAAATCGTATCCCTAGTCTTAGGCAAACCCAGCACAATCAGGCGTTATGTGCATCTACGTTTATCGTGAATATCACTAACATCAGCAGCTTAAAAACTAACCTGTTGTCAGCTTTCCAAGCAGCTCATCAATTTCGTCTTTAAGCTCGCCATCTTCAATCTTGTTGGCGGTGATTTGGGCCTTTTTAAGATTGTTGATCGCTGCGTCAGTCTGACCCAACTCCACCTGCAGCTTCGCCATGGAGAACGCGATGGATGACATATGGTCTTTCGAATTCACTGCAACGGCTTTCTCAAAGGCTTTTTCGTAGACAGCCAACGCCTCATCCAGCTCTTCCGTGAAGTCAGCCAGCGTTTCCCACTGCTCTGGATGGTCCTTGTCGGTATTTTCGTTCTCGGTGCAGATCGCTTCCAACTGTGCATAAAGCGCATCAAACGCCTCTCTATCCTCTTTATCAGCAGCCTTCATGAGTTTTTCAGCGAGTTCGTAAACCGCTTTGTATATTTTGGTGTTAATCATGAACGACTACCTTTTCTCTATTAAAAACAGTAACAAGTAAAAAATCTGCTAAAAACAACGTTGTGGAACCGCCAACTCACCTTGGCCGGTGACATTATACCCTTTGAGGATAGCGCTACGGGTGTTCATTTTTCGGTTTTTGTAGCAAGACCAGACCACTGACCGCTATTAACAGTAAAGCTCCATGATGAACTCAGGTTCACCCGTTTGTTCATCAATCTGTTCACCTAATGAAATGAAGCCATGCTGCTTATAAAAATTGATGCTGGGGGCATTCTGGCTGTAAACACTGAGCTGCAAACACGACCTTCTGCTCTTGGCATCATCAATTAATGCTGACCCTATCCCCTGGCCCTGAAGGCTGGGTGACACAAAAACCGCTGCCAACGTACTTCCATAGAGGCAGTAAAACCCTGCTATTTGCTCATCCGCTTCATAGACAAAGGTCTCCGATGCAGGGATGTATACATCACGCATTTCGCTAACTTTGGACTGCCAATATTCTGACCCAGCGAAGGAGTGAGCTTTAATCGATGCTGAAAGCCAGATATCCAAAATGTGTTCAATATCCGCCTCCCGGTATTTACGAATCATCTAGATGTTCCTAACGATGGTCAACGGCGCCAAAGGCGTTACTGAAAAGCTGCTTAGTCCTGGATAGGTTTGCACCTGTTTCAGGGCTAGGCAGCTTCATAAATAAGGTGGGAGTACTTTGCCTTCCTTAGGGTAAATCTGTTCCTTCCATTGGGTTAAGTAACGCCCTTCACTTTCTCCTGAATCCGTGAAGCCGGCGCCGACACTTTCCCTATCACCGCCAGCGAGCACTTTTTGATCATTCGCCCCGTGCAAGTTGGCTTTCGCAAGCCCGTTATTGCCAAAACCCACCGTGCTGA